>JBBROR010000487.1:0-2072 GCA_038229175.1 Acetobacterales bacterium
GCCAACGAAACCCAGGCCTACCTGATGTTCACGCCGGAGGGGCCGTTCTTCAAGCCAGGCGCGCTGGGGTTGGAGCCGGCGGTGCTTGACGGGCTGCGGGAGCGTTTCCGGCTTGGCATGCCGCGCGGCTGGCTGCGCGATGTGGCCTTCGATGCACGCGCGGCCAAGCCCTGAGCGGGGCATCCCCTAAGCTGGGCAGCCCCTGAGCGGGCCAGCCCCTGAGCGGGCCAGCCTCTGGGGGCCGCATGCAGACCGGGGGTTCAGCGTTCCGTCGTCTGCAACAGAACCGCGTTTGCCGACACCCGGCTTCCCCTGCGCTGCGCGTCGTCCAGCGCCATGCGCAAAGCTTGCAGATAGGTTGGCACCGTCTCGTCGGCAGGGCGCAGGATGGGAAACAACGGTGCCGACGAGACGATGGCCACGATCATATCGGTGCCGAACGGCGGACCAACCTTCCAGATCTCACTTGGCGTGTTGCCGAACATGACCGTGGCCCGCGCGGCTTGAACCTTCGGCGGCGATACCGGTGTGGGGTGCAGATGCGACACTTTCCCGTCGCTGCTGAAGTAATCGATCTGCAGCCAGGCCGGATAATCCGGCATCACGACCTGGGGCACGATGTGTTCGTAGTCGCGCAGCCGTGTGGCCCCGGAGCTAAGCCCCACCACCACTGGCTGCGTGGCGAGCGGGCGGAGGATGTCGACCACGTTGCAATACGGACCATCGAACAGATCAAGCCGCCAGCTGACCGCATCGGAGGCCGCGGTGGCGTGCACAGCATCCCGGGCCCGGCTGCGTATTGCCGCCTCGGTGCTGCGACCGGCGATGCCTGAGATGACGACGGTGCGACCGTCGATCGATGCCCGGGTAAGGCTGCAGGCGGTGGGCAGGATCGCGGCGGCCAGGGCATCGCGGATCATCGCCGGCGTCTGCGCGACACTTGCCACCTGCGCGGGTGGCGTTGGGGGGGGCGGCGCTGCAAGCAGGCTGGCGGTCACGGGCAGGCTGGTCACGGGTGGAGTGGTGGTGGGTGGGGGGGTGGCTGTTGGGGTGGCGGGCGGCGGCGGCGGCACCCCGATCGACGGTGGTGAAGGGGGTGGCGATACGGGCGGCTGGAAGGGCGCCGGCGGGTTCGCCATCTGGGATGTTGCGCTCTGCGCTGGTGGAATGGGCGTTGTGGGCGTGGCGACAGGCTGGATGGGGGCCGCCGGGCGCACGGGCGTATCGGGGAGCGCGGTCTGCGGTGGCAATGCGGGCGCGTTCGGCGAGGGAGGCGTCACGTTGGCCACCTGGGTTGCCGTGCTGGCCGGCTTGCCCCCGCTCAGCGCGAAGGTGCCGATGATGCCGGCCACGGCCAGCACCGCCGCGGCCACGCCCGCGAGCAACGGCGCCTTGCTTTTTGCCCTGGCGGAAGACGCGGGCACGGCTGGCGGCGCAGCGGGCCAGTTTGGCGGAACAGGCGCCGGCGGGCCGCGGGTGGAGACGATGGTGGCATCCGACGCCGACACCGCTTCCAGGCCGAACCCGTTGCCCGACATCGCATCGCGGACCGCCTGGGCGAATGCGGAAGCGGTTTCGTAGCGATCGCCGGGACGCTTGGCCATGGCGCGCGCCACCACCGGGTCGAGTGCCGCGGGTGAGGTGACCGACAGTTCGGACGGCCGTGGCGGCTCGGTGTTCAGCGCCTTGTGCATGATGGCGGTCATGCCGCCTTCGAACGGGCGTTCGCCGGTGAGAAGCTGATACAGCATCACGCCGGCGGAATAGATGTCGGTGCGGGCGTCAACCGTCTGGCCCATGAACTGTTCGGGCGACATGTAGGCCGGCGTGCCCATGACCGTGCCGGCCTGGGTCATGGAGCTGCTCTCGATCCGCGCGATGCCGAAATCGGCGATCTTGACGGTGCCGTCCTTGGCCAGAATAATGTTGCCCGGCTTGATGTCGCGATGCACCACCCCGCGTTCATGGCTGTATTGCAGGCCAGCGAGCACGCCATGCATGATGCGCAGACTCTCGGCCGGCGGCAGGCGATCGCCCTTGTCGAGGATTTTCTTCAGCTCGGTGCCGGGCGC
>JBBROR010000488.1:0-2060 GCA_038229175.1 Acetobacterales bacterium
GATCAATACCTGGCGACGATGGCGAGGTGGATGGGCGTCACAGATCCGCAGCTTGCCACGATATTCCCTCAACTGCGCCAGTTCCCCAAGTCAGATATCGGCTTTCTGAAAGTCTGATTGAGCGGCACACGGTCGACACCAACAGAGACAGACTTGCAAGGGCTCTGTCAGGTCAAATGCACCAGCCGGCGGAAAGCTGTGTTAGCAGACCGCCAAGGCGCGCAAAAAAACCCTGCGATCCGTTCCGCTGGTTTGGTTCGTCGTCCGAGGTGATCCGGCTGGTGGACGGATGTATGTGAAGTACCCGCTGTCGCTACGCGGCGTGGAAGATCTGCTGAACGAGCGCGGGATCGACATCTGCCACGAGACGGTGCGGTTCTGGTGGAATCGGTTCGGCTCGATGTTAGCCGCGGAGATACGGCGGAAGCGGGTTCAGGCCATGCGCCAGCACTGGCGATGGCGCCCCGATGAGGTCTACGTGCCCCGAAGGGCGGCGTGACCAACATCAAAGGTGAGACGCACAACCTATGGCGGGCGGTGGATCATTGAGGCGAAGTGCTGGAATCCTACGTATGAAGATAAGGGGCACGGTTGCGGCTCTGGCCTTCCTCAGGAAGGCGCTAAAACGGCATGGGAGCCCGAAGGCGATCACCACCGATGGCCTGCGCTCCTAGCGGCCTCTGCGCCTACCGGAGACATGTTGCCGTTAGAGTGATGGGGTGGATGGCCCCTGTGTCCGGCGTTGATGCGCCATAGAGTGGCTGTTGTTGAAGCAACCTCTTTGTAGGGACCATCCACCATGCAGATTACTACGATCGGTCTGGATCTCGCCAAGTCCGTTTTCCAGGTTCATTGCGTTCAGGCTGACGGCGGCGTGGTGCGCAGGAAGCTGCGGCGAGCGCAGGTTTTGCCCTTCTTCGAAGCTCAGCCACCAAGCCTGGTCGGCATGGAAGCCTGCGCGACAGCGCATCACTGGGCCCGTGAGATCGCGGCGCGGGGGCACGAGGTCCGGCTGATGGCCCCGTCCTATGTGAAGGCCTACCTACGCCGCCAGAAGAACGATGCCGCCGACGCCGAAGCGATCTGCGAAGCAGTGACCCGCCCGACGATGCGGTTCGTGCCGGTCAAGAGTGCGGAGCGGCAGGGGGTGCTGGTGTTGCACCGGACCCGGGAACTGCTCGTGCGTCAGCGCACCATGCTGATCAACGCCATCCGTGGGCACTGCGCTGAGTTCGGCCTCATCGCACCGCAAGGCCCGCGGCGCGTCATGGAGCTGATCGAACAGGTGAAGGCGGGGGCCGTCGCCGCTCTGCCCGAGATCGCCAGCGCAGCCCTTTTGCTGCTCGGGGAGCAACTGATCGGTCTGGCCCAGCAGATCAACACCCTTGAGCGACGGCTGCTCGCCTGGCATCGCCAGGATCGGGCAAGCCAAAGGCTGGCGAGCATCCCTGGCGTGGGACTTATTAGCGCCACCGCCTTGGCCGCGTCCGTGACCGATCCAACACTGTTCCGCTCCGGGCGCGAGTTCGCCGCCTTCCTGGGCCTGGTCCCTCGCCAGAACTCCTCTGGCGGCAAGGACAGGCTCGGGCGCATCTCCAAGAAGGGCGACGGCTATCTCAGAAAGCTGCTGGTGGTGGGAGCCACCTCAGTGATCCGGCGGGCGAAGGCCGGCGAGCTCGCGGCGGCGCCCTGGATCCGTTCGCTGCTTGAGCGGCGCCCCGCCCGGGTCGTCACCGTCGCCATGGCCAACAAAACCGCCCGGATCGTCTGGGCAGTCCTGGCGCGCGGTGAGGACTACAGGCCAGCGGCTATGGCCTGATCAAGATCGCGGCGGCGAGAAGCCGACGCTCCAGACTGTAAGAGGTGCAAGAGGTGATGATGACGATCTGATCGCGGCCGTAGGCCAGGACAACCCGGGGTGCTGTCGGAGCCACCAAGCTCGATAGACTGAGTGGGACCTGGCCAGCGGACACCATCAGGGCCAGCGGCGTCAAAAGCCGCAATCACAGGCCGGACAGATGACCGCATCCGACAGATCGCAACATCAGCTCAAATCACCC
>JBBROR010000489.1:0-2059 GCA_038229175.1 Acetobacterales bacterium
GGATGGCGAACCGGCTGTTGGATGTGGTGTGTTTGGTGGCGGCGCTCGGCCGCCAGCAAGTGGCCCTGGTCGGGCACGATTACGGTTCCTGGGTCGCCGGGTTTTGCGCCCTTGCCCGACCGGACGTCTTTACCTCGCTCACCCTGATGAGCGCGCCCTTTACCGGTGCCCCGTCACTCGCCGACCTGCCGTCGTCCCTCAGCGCGCCGATCGACGGCCCCATTCATGCGGCCCTCGCCGCCCTCGACCGGCCGCGCACGCACTACCACGCTTACTATGCTACCCGGTCCGCAGCCGCTGACATGGATGGGCCCGAACACCACGTCGCCTCGTTTCTGCGCGCCTACTTCCACCACAAAAGTGCCGACTGGTCCGGCAACGCACCCCACACCCTATCAGGGTGGACGGCCGAGGCGCTGGCAGAGATGCCGACCTACTATATCATGGACCGGAACCGCACGATGCGGGAGACAGTCGCGCCGGAGATGCCGACAGACGAGGGCTTCGCTTGCCCCTGGCTCACGCCTGATGAACTCTGCGTCTATGCCGTTGAATACGCGCGTGCCGGGTTTCAGGGCGCCTTGCAGGGCTATCGCTGCCAGATGGATGGCAGCGTGGCCCGCGATCTCGGCCTGTTCGCCGGCCGCAACATCGAGGTGCCGGCGCAATTCATCGCCGGGCGAAGGGATTGGGGGCCGTTCCAAAGCCCAGGCGCACTGACAAGAATGCAGACCATATCCTGCCCGCGGATGGAGGAAATCCACTTGCTGGAGGGTGCCGGCCACTGGGTGCAGCAGGAGCAGCCGGACCAGGTGGCCGAGTTGCTAATCCGGTTTTTAAGGCGAAACCTGCTGCCAGCGTGACGTTATCCAGTCTGGCCGGCCACTCCGGCGCGCATACCAAAACCCGTGGATCGCCGAAGAGTTGCGATCAACGGGTTTTGGTATGACCCGCCGCCCCCAGACCGCCCTGCACGACGCTTTTGGGAGTGCTTAAACTCAAGCGCCAAGAGGGTTGCGATGACATATGAAGGTGGGGTCGGGGCTCCAAGCGAATTGACACACTGGCGCGGGTGCCGCACGCCCGGGCACCCCTTTTGGAAACCTCTTGCCCAGGAGAATCGCCATGGAAATTATTGACCTCAGCCGCGAGTTGTTTCACCGCACCCAGGTGCATCCGTCCCATCCGCCCGTGGTGATCGCCACCTGGTATGACCACACAGAAAAAAAGCGGGCCGGCAATACGGAATTCAGCTCCAAGGCCCTGTCGATTTCGTTCAGCGACCATGCCGGCACGCACGTGGATGCGCCGGTGCATTTCGACAGCAGGCCCGGCGCCGCCTCGATCGACGAGATACCGCTTGAGAAGTTCTATACCTCCGGCATCTGCCTCGACCTGTCGCACGTTGCACTGCGCCATTCGGTCTCGGTGCCGGAGATGGAGGCGGCGCTGGCGAAATCGGGTGAGGAGATCCGATCCGGCGACACCGTGCTGCTCTATATGGCGACCAACGATCGCTTGCTCGGCAAGCCTGGTTATGCCCACGACTTCCCGGGCCTGGCAGTGGACAGCGTGCACTGGCTGGCCGATCGCGGTATCGGCATGTTCGGCGTCGAGGCGGTAAGCCCGGCGCCTGAAGGCGAGCCAAACTTCCAGGCTCACCTGGCGTGCGCCGAGCGCGGCATCACGCATATCGAGTGCCTGGCCAACCTGGACAAGGTGGTTGGCCGCGGGCGGTTCCGCTTCGTAGGCTTTCCGCTGAAGATCCGCGGCGGCACCGCCAGCCCGATCCGCGCTGTTGCGATCTTCGAGTAACGGTTGGCCAGACAACGAACAGAATAGGACGGTCTTGGCTAACTCTCGGCCAGCCCAGACCAATTGGGACAGGCGCTCGTATAGTGATGTTGGCGGTTCATATCCCCAACCGTGCTATCCTGCCCGTTGTATCGCATGACCGCGGCATGGCTTCATCTCACCCCGTCAGACAGTTCACCATTCAACAATCTGATCGACGCCTGAAGCCGTTACACACGGATGTAGCTGAAGTCGTTCTCCTGAA
>JBBROR010000490.1:0-2037 GCA_038229175.1 Acetobacterales bacterium
ATCTGCCGAGAGCGAACCCAGCAGCGCGTCGGTGCCGTCGGAGATCACCAGCACTTCGTTGTACTGGAAAGCGTCTGCTATCTGGTCTTTGTAGGTCTGGATCTGGTGGAAGGCCTTCCACACATCGGCGTTTTGATCGGCGGGGTTCTTCAGCTCGATCAGCACCAGCGGCAGGCCGTTGACGAACAAGATGATGTCGGGCCGGCGCGTGTGGCGCGGGCCGGTGATGGAGAACTGGTTGACGGCCAGCCACTCGTTGCGCCCCGGGTTGGCCCAGTCGATGAGCCTGACGAAATCACCACGGGTTTCGCCGTCACGTTGGTACTGCACCGGCACGCCGGTCACCAGCAGACGATGGAACTGCCGGTTCGCCGCCAGCAGCACCGGCGTGCCCAAGTCCAGCACCTGCTTGACCGCATCCTCTCGCGCCGCCTGCGGCACGGCGGGGTTCAGCGCCGCCACGGCCTGGCGCAGGCGACCAATCAGCAGCACCTGCCGGTAGTTGTCGCGTTCCGGCGCAATGCCATCGGGTGCCAGGTCGGGCCCGTAGCGGTGTTGCCAGCCCACGTCGGCCAGCCAGCCCAGGGCCTCTTGTTCAAGCTGGTCCTCGGTCATCCGGACGCGCCTCCCGTGCTTAACAGCATGCCGAGCATGATTAGCCGCAAGCCCGTGACTTGATCCGACATTTTTTCAAATTGGCGCTCGCGCCGGCGCTTGCTAAGCTCACTGGTATTCCTTGGGCCGGCAGTTCCGGGAATAGTAGGGGCAGTCGGTCTAGCTATCGACGTGCTGGCACGCTAGACTAATGGCCAAGTGGATTGGGGGTTCCTGGTCGGCGCTACAGCCTCGGTGGGTTCATCGGGGCTTTTCGCTTTGTGGGGCGGGTAAATCATCAAGCCCATGTTCTCGTAGCCAATGCCCGCGCGCTCACGCCCCCCATCGCAATAGAACTTGCGTTTCAACAGCTCAAACGCTTGATTGACTTGAGCCGGTCGGATGTAGCTCAGCCCTATGGGCCGGGCGACCAAGTCCGCTAGTTGAAGACCGGTCAGGTTGGTCTTCTTATCGGCAAACACGATGTCGAACGGCAGATGCCGATTGCGGGGGTTGTCGCCGTCGCAAATGCGCCGGAATTCCAGCTCCAGCTCGCTGTCCTCCTTCTTGCCTCGGCACTCCACCACCACGTGGGTTTGCAATTGGTCTTGATTCTTCTCGGCAAGAAAACTGCGCAAGGCCTCGACGCAGATGCCCAAGGCAATGTGGTAAGGATTGGACGTCACACCCTCGCCGCGACCGACGCGCGATTTGTCCACCACGCACGCAATCAGGATGAAATTGCTGGCGTCCATGATGGACGACACGCGCTCCATGAAGGCGGTGCGCGTTGGGAGATGACTGAGGAAGGCGAAGTCCCCCTTTTGCTTACGAATCTCGTTTTCGTGCAGCACCACACTGTCATGGCCGAAGTAGTTGAACTTCAGCTTTTCGACCGCGGGAATGATCTTCTCGCTGTAGTGCCGCTTGTGAAACACGCACAGAGCCAGAACGAATACGGGGTAGTCGGGGTCAATGCTGGCCAGCGAGTGGTCACCGCTCTCGTCCACATAAACCACGTAGTCGCTGAATCGCCGGGTGGCAGATGCGAGCGGTTGTTGCTCGACCGGAATAGCCTCCGCCGACTCGAAGAGTGCGTACTGGGTGCCTGGGTTGTTCATGCCATAGCCTCCGCCATCAGCGGTTGAAGGTTGAGCGCGAGCCCAGCAGCGCGTCGGTGCCGTCTGAGATCACCAGCACCTCGTTGTACTGGAAGGCGTCCGCTATCTGGTCCTTGTAGGTCTGGATCTGGTGGAAGGCTTTCCACACGTCGGCGTTTTGATCGACGGGGTTCTTCAGCTCGAACTGCCGGTTCGCCGCCAGCAGCACCGGCGTGCCCAGGTCCAGCACCTGCTTGAGCGCATCCTCTCGCGCCGCCTGCGGCACGGCGGGGTTCAGCGCCGCCACGGCCTGGCGCAGGCGACCGATCAGCAGCACCTGCCG
>JBBROR010000491.1:0-2025 GCA_038229175.1 Acetobacterales bacterium
AGCCAAGTCAGAGACTTGGGCGACGGTGGACATGGCGCTTTTATCTTGCCCTCTGCCTGTCGTTACCTGTCTCCACCCCTGCCATCCCGCACCTCCTTTCCAAAAGCACGCCACGCTGCGCCACACCGCGAAACCCGTCATATGTGGACGGCCCCTATTGGCACGCTCTTTTTTCAGTTGCGAACGATTTGGTCGACAGCGGTCATATGTCCGGCCTTTCGGTGCGGTACATGACCGCTGGCCCTGATGATTTCCGACTACCAAGGTCCCTATCATTGCGGCGAGCTTTGCTGCTCGTGACGGATGGCGGGTTGTCCTTGGCTTTCGGTGGTAACCGTATCGTTCATCACTTCTTTCGTGCTTGCCAAACTTGAACCGGTGAACTCCTGTTTGAATGCTCCTTGAAACTGCGGGTTGCGCCTCAGGCCTTCACGTATTTGTCGACGCGGAAGCTTTCGCCGGTCGTCATGATCGCCCAGCAGATTCTGGCCAGTTTGTTGGCTAGCGCCACGGCGACCACCCGCTCGGGCTTCCTGGCCCGTAAGGCGTTGATCCAGTCGGCAAGGGAGCCTTTGCGCCTGCCCGCCACCCGCAACACGGAAGTTGATCCCGTGACGAGCATTTTGCGGATGTAGCGGTTGCCCTGCTTTGTGATGGCGCCGAGCTTTTCCGTGCCGCCACTGGAATTTTGCCTGGGCGTCAGTCCCAGCCACGCCGCAAAGTCACGCCCCGACTTGAACACGCCCGGATCAGGAACGCTTGCTGCAATCACCGACGCGATCAGCGTCCCGATGCCTGGAACTTCGTCGAGCAACTGGCTGGTCGGGCTCTGCCTATGTGCCGTGGCGATCGCATCCTCCACAACATCAATCGACTGCCCGAGGCTCTCCAGATGCTGCCCCAGGTCAGCCACGGCTGACTTCGCGACTTGTGGAAGTGCCGCGTCCGACTGCGCCAGCGCCAGCAATTCGTCGACGCGTCCAATACCCTTGGCAACGACTATGCCGAACTCGGCCAGATGGCCGCGCAGCGCGTTGACGCTCATGGTGCGCTGCTTGACCAACAACTCGCGCGTCTTGTGCAGCATCAGCACGGCCTGCTGATCCGCACTCTTGATCGGCACGAAACGCATGTCCGGCCGGGACATCGCTTCGCAGATCGCTGCCGCGTCGACCGCGTCATTTTTGCCCCGCTTGACGTAGGGCTTGATGTAGGCCGGCGGTATCAGCACCACCTGGTGCCCAATCGCGACGAGCTCGCGGGCCCAATGGTGCGCTGAGCCGCACGCCTCCATACCGACCCGGCAGCGCTCGATCTGCGAGAAAAACTCAATCATCTTCGATCGCTTCAACTTACGTGAAATCGATCGACCGCCTTCACTCTCAAGGCAGTGAACCTGAAAATATCGCTTGCCCAGATCGACCCCGATCCTGATAAACTTCTTCATTGGACGGCTCCCTCTTTTGTGGCGCTCCGGCGACCACGCTTTGGCACTTGATGCCGTTTGGGTGGGGCCGTCCACACCATCATTGCGAGGAGCCCTTGCGACGAAGCAATCCAGTCTTCACTTCGGGGTCGCTGGATTGCTTCGCTGCGCTCGCAATGACGGAGCTTAATCGGTGTGCGGCCGCCACATCGCAAATCACCCGCACATCGCGATGCAGCCGCAACGCTGACGCCGGGCAATTCTCGCTCAGCGGCCCTTCCATCATGCACGCCACGGCGTCGGCCTTCTCCGTCCCCGTCGCCAGCAGCACGATCTGCCGCGCCTCCAGAATCGTCGCGATCCCCATGGTGATGGCGCATTCCGGCGCCAACTCCCCGCCCGGAAAACTCGCCGCATTGGTGCGTCGCGTCGCGTCGTCGAGCCTGATCTCGCGGGTGCGCGAGGAAAACGCCGAGCCCGGCTCGTTGAAGCCGATATGGCCGTTGGCGCCGATGCCGAGCAGTTGCAGCTCGATACCCCCGGCCGCAGCGATCGCGGCTTCATAGCGCGCGGCCTCCGCGGCGATGTCGGGCGCGGTG
>JBBROR010000492.1:0-2021 GCA_038229175.1 Acetobacterales bacterium
CTCGCCGCCCTCGATCGTGCCAAGATTGATGTTGATCGGGTGATTGTCTGCGGCGAAGGACGGATGGCGGTGCTCGCCTCGGTTCATCTCCTGTTCATAAGGCTTGAACCGCCCGGCGATCGCCATCGCCGCCTCGATCGCATTTACGCCGGCCAGCATGTCGCGCACATGGACGGGCTTGCCGATCACCGTCACCCACGCCCACACCACGCCGACTTCCGCCACATACAAGGCAGGGCCGCCGCCGCCCGGCTCTGGGATCAGGCAGGCATCCGGCTTCGGCAACGCCTGCATCACGGCAAGCGCGCCGTTGCCGGTGCATTCCTCTTCGATCACAGCGGCCATCTGCAATTCCGCCGCCGGTTGCAGGCCTGCGAGACGGATGGCCCGCACCGCCATCAACGCTGCCACCACGCCCGCCTTCATGTCCGCAGCACCGCGTCCGTACATGCGACCGTTGCGGATGCTCGGCTCGAACGGCGGGGTTCTCCAAAGCTCCGCCGCCCCTTCTGGCACCACGTCGACATGGCCTTGCAACATCAGGCTGCGCCCCCGGCCCTCCCGCGGCCGATGCAGCGCCGCCACCGGGTCGCGGCCGGCGTAGTCGATCAACGGTGGCGAAAAGCCAGGGTGATCGGCCAGTGCGTGGGCGTCGATCTTCACCCGGAACGGCGTGTGGCCAAGTTCGCGATAGATCGCCTCCATGTCGTCGAGGCATGACTGCTCCTGCCCGAGCAAGCTTTTATGGCGCACAATCCGGGCCAGCATCTTCTCGCTGTCGGATTGCAACGAGGTCGCTGCATCCAGGATTGCTTGGCGGGCGCCGGGGTCGAGTGCGATGAGGCCGTCGGTCATGTCAGTTGAACTTTCCACTTTTGGGGAAACCATTCGGCACCATCTTGCCCGCCTGGCCACGATCGCCAAGCCATTCCGTCAGTTTTGGCTCGGTGCGGGTCTTGTCGCCCAACCGCCAGGTCAGACCGTCTTCGGCCCGGAACACCTTGGCGTCCCGCATACCGCCATCTTTGTAGCGCTGTAGAATAACTCCATGACCACGCTGCATTTCTGGAATCTGGTCGATGGGGAACACCAACAGTTTCCGATTTTCGCCGACGATGGCCACGTGGTCGCCCTCGGCCTCGACGCACAACATCGCTTCCTCGCCGGGCTTCACGACCAGGATCTGCTTGCCGGTGCGCTTCTCAGCCGCAAGCTCTTCTGATTGCACGATAAACCCGCGCCCGGCGGCATTCGCCACCAGCAGCCTGATACCGTCACGAAGCACAAACAGCCGCACCACGTCATCACCGTCGGATAGATCCGCCAACAGTCGCACCGGCTGCCCATCGCCACGGCCGCGCGGAATATCGCCCGCCTTCAACGTATAGGCGCGCCCGTTCGTCGCAAACAGACAGAGCTTTGCCGTGGTGTCGCAGGCGATGAGCAGTCGAAGCTTATCGCTGTCTTTGAACTTCAACTCGGAAGCATCTGACACCACGCCTTTGACCGCACGAATCCAGCCCTTCTCCGAGAGAATCACTGTAATCGCCTCGCGCTCGACGAACGCATCCATCGACACGTCGATCGCAGCCGGCACATCGCCCAGCACGGTCCGCCGCGCACCCAAGGGCCCGCTGCCGAACTTGGCCTTGGTGGCCTTGAGTTCGGATGTGATCTTCGACCATTTCATCGTATCGCTCGCCAGCAGCTTCTGCAACGCGGCCAATTCGGCGAACAATTTCGCGTGCTCCTGGCGGATTTCCATCTCCTCCAGTTTGCGCAATGAGCGCAGCCGCATGTTGAGAATGGCTTCGGCCTGGATCTCGCTGAGTTCGAAGGCTTTTATGAGCGTCCGCTTGGGTTCGTCCTCGAAGCGGATGATGCGGATCACTTCATCCAGGTTCAGATAGACCTTGATGAAACCGTCCAGGATCTCCAGCCGCTTTTCGATCGCCACCACCCGGAAGCGGGAGCGCCGGCCCAGCACCTCGTACCGGTGATCGAGCCATTGCCGCAGCACC
>JBBROR010000493.1:0-2019 GCA_038229175.1 Acetobacterales bacterium
ATCGATGTCGGCGGGCAAGGCGCCATCTACACCTGGAGGGTGTTCGTGGTGCGGCCGGATAGCATGCAATACGTCCAGAGCCGGTCGTATCACTTCGCCGTCGACCCGCGTCCCACCGCCGTGAACTGACCAGAATTGCCATGCGACAATCCCGATTGGCCTGCACGCTTGCCCTACTGTCGCTTTTGGTGGCGTGTCAGGCGCCGCCACGAACCCATTTGGCACACGCCCAGCCTCTCGCACCGCAACAGCAGGCCCGACCGGTCGCCCGTCCGCCGGACCGCACCCAGCCACGTTGGGCGTTCAGTGTTGCACAGAACAAGTGCCGCGCAACGCTGGCCTATGGCGACCTTACTGTGTCGGTGGAGGCCGGGCCGGCGCGGGCGATTTCCTTGTCCGTCGCCCCTTCCTCCAGGTCAGCCCAGGCAGGCCGCCTCGCCAGCGTCACTTTTGCGGGCGCCGGTTCGTGGCGGATACCTGCGCGCGACACCGGGCGATCGGTGGAGGCGTCGTTTCCCGCCGGTGCCGAGGGCCTCGACCATCTCCTGGCGTTACTCGGCGGCGGCCGGCTGTCGGTCAGCACCGGCACCGCGGCCTTGCCGGATCGCAGGGTGCCGGATGCGGGCGTGGCTGGCCGGGACTGGTACGGCTGCGCCGCGCGCCTTGCAGCTGAGCCGGGGTGAACAGCCCTACCGCCTGCGGGCGATCAACGCGTGTCGCTGCGCGGATCGAACGCCGCTTGCAGTCCGTCGCCGAAGAAGTTGATGGCGATCACGCTCACCAAAATCAGCAGGCCCGGATAGATCGCAAGCTCTGGCGCATTGCCGATCAGTTCCTGCGCGTTGGTCAGCATGCTGCCCCAGCTTGTCTGTGGTGGCTGGATGCCCACTCCGAGAAAGCTCAAGGCTGACTCGGCGAGGATGACCCGCCCCATCGCCAAGGTTGTAGCCACGATCACGGGGGATACCGCGTTGGGCAGGATATGGACCGTTAGAATCCACCACGCCGACGCACCCTGCGCGCGTGACGCGAGCACGAATTCGCGTTCGGCCAAAGCAAGTGTGCTGGCCCGCACCAGCCGCGCCACGCCGGTCCAGCCCAGCAGCGTCACGATGACCACGATGCGCCAATAGCCCGCGGCGCCCGATCTTATGAAATCCTGGCTGAAGCCGAGCTTGGACAGATCCAGCGCCGCCAGGATGATGAGCAGCGGCAGGGTGGGTAGGGCGATGATGCCGTCGGTGATGCGCATCAGCACCATGTCGGTTTTTCCGCGCGCATAACCTGCCACGGCGCCGACGATGGTGCCCACGAAGCTTGAGCCCAAAGCGCCCAACAAGCCGATCGACAGTGATGTCCAGCCGCCGGCCAGCAGGCGGGTGAACTCGTCTCGACCGGCATCGTCGTTGCCGAGCAGGTGGTTGGCCTGCGGCGGATCGAACCGGCTCAGCAGGTCGGTTTCGCTGGCACTGACCTGCAGCAGCCGTTCGAACAACGGCGCAGACACGCACAGCAGGATCAACAGAACGAGCACGCCAAGCCCCAGCAGGGCCGCCTTGTCACGCGACAGCCGTCGCCACCGCAGTGCCCACACTGAAACCGGACGGGGGGCTATGGACGTGGTGGCGCTCATCGGCGTCGCCCCCCCAGGGCGATGCGCGGATCGAGCCAGGTGTAGGCGAGGTCGGCCAGGATGTTGGCCACCAGGATCATTGCTGTTGTGAACAAAAGGCAGACGAGAGCGAGGTTATAGTCGTTGCCCATGATCGCCTCCAGGATCAGCCGCCCCATGCCGCGCCAGGCGAACATGTTCTCGATCAGCAGCGCGCCGGAGAACAGATGGCCGAAGCCGAGGGCGATGATGGTGATGACGGGGATCATGGCGTTGCGCAGTGCGTGGCGGAACAGCATCCTGTTCGACGTGATGCCCTTGGCCCGTGCGGTGCGGATGTAGTCCTGGCCGAGGACCTCGATCATGGCGGCGCGGGCGAAGCGGGTGAGGCCGCCGATTTCGACCAT
>JBBROR010000494.1:0-2015 GCA_038229175.1 Acetobacterales bacterium
AGCGTGTCGCTGACCTGCTGAGCTACCTCGAGCGTAACGAGGCCGCCCTCGTGCCCTACGCCGCCCGGCGCCGGCGCGGCGAGCCGATTGCGACCTCGTTCGTGGAGAGTGCGGTCGACGAGATCATCGCCTGGCGCATGGCCAAAGCCCAGCAGATGCGCTGGAGCCGGGCGACAGTGCCGGCCTTCCTGGACGTGCGCACCGCGGTGCTGAACGACACGCTCGAGGATGCTTTCCGCCAACGCCACCCTGGCTTCCGGTCCGCGAACGACGACCATAGGCTCACCGCAATGGCCGCCTAATCGCCTTCCACGATCTTGCATGGTCTCTACGTCTGCCGCGAGCTGGCATGCACGGTCCGGACACGCTTCAGCAACGCCGCGTCAGCGACGGCATAGGCGGACGGAGGGCGGTGCAGCCAGGCGTAGAAGCCTGCCTTGGACACGCCGAGCACGCGCGCCATAGTGGCTACCGGGAAGGAGGCCTGGTTCGCGCTCATGAACCGGAAGATCCGGACGGTATCGTGCCGGTCTCGCGGGCGAACCAGGCCGCGGCTTTCCTAAGAAACTCCCACTCCGTCCGGGTTGGGTTCGACCGCCTGCAACACAAACCCCAGCGACTTTGCGCGGCGTTGCAGGTTGGTGAGGACGCGCCGCCGATAACGATCCTCGTAGTAGGAGGCGCCCGGGTCGGTGTAGTCCATGCCGTGGCGCAGCGTGTTGTAGAACAGCACCGCCATCTTGCGCGCGGTGGCCGTGACCGCCTTGGCTTTGCCGACCCGTCCTGCCAGACGACGGTAGAAGGCGCCCAAGGCTGTCTCAGTGCGCCCGACCGTCACAGCCGCGAGCCGCAGTAGCGCAGCGGCCCGATTGCTGGAGCGTCGTGTTCGGGCCGAGAGCACCTTGCCGCCGGAGATTTTGTTGCTCGGTGCCAAACAGAGCCACGAGGTGAAATGCTTGGCGCTCGGCCATGCCGAAAGGTCCGTGCCGCATTCGCCCACGAGCTTGAGCGCCAAGTAGGGGCCAAGCCCGTGGATTTGGGTGAGGTCGACACCGAGAATCCGATGCAGCGCCTCACGAGCTGGGAAGGCGAGCGCATTGGGCTGCTGTGTCCGGTGCCTTGGAGCGGGAAGCGGCGCCGCGGGCGGCGGACATGATGCTTCCAGCTCTTTTAGGGCAGCCTCGATCCGAACGTCGCAGGCAGCGACCTTCGACTGGTAGGCATCATACAATTCCACGGCTTGCGACAGGGCGAAAATGTGCTCCTCCCGGTCGTTGCCGACCAGCGCCCGGCAGATTGTCTCCTCCGATGCTTTGACGCGCTGGTCACGAAGGGCGGCAAGCGCTGCCGGATCGCGTTCGCCAGCCAAAACGGCCCGGATGATGCGCATGCCCGTCGCGCCGGTGATGTCGGACACGACGTGATGCAGTTGCAGGTTCATCTGCATCAGCGCCTTCTGCATGTGCTGGATGTGCGAGGCCGCATAGTCGAGCAGACGCTCCCGCTGGCGCAGGTAGTCCCGCAAAGCCGCAATCCTGCGCTCTGGACGGAAGCTGGCCCGCAACAGCCCATACTCGTGCAGCCGCTGAAGCCACTGCGCATCGGTGACGTCCGTCTTGCGCCCGGGGACGTGCTTGGCGTCCCGGGCGTTGACCAGCACCACCGTGAAGCCGCGTTGCTCCAGGATCTCGAAAGCTGGGAGCCAGTAGACGCCGGTGGACTCCATGGCGACCGTCTTGATCCCACATTGCTTGAACCAGTCGGCCAGCCGGTGCAGATCGGCAGTGAAGGTGCCGAAGCTCCGAACCGGTTCGGGATCGCGGCCGGGACCAACTGCGGCCACATGCATGGTTGCACCAATGTCGATCGCAGCGGCACCGGCGTGGACCGGAGACATCTCCCGCTCTCGGCGGGATCGCTTGGGCTTGGTCATACATCCTCCTCGAGCGAATACAGGGCGGAGGAGATGGGTTGCGCGACAGATCAATTTCCTAACCGGGATCGCCGAAGCGTCA
>JBBROR010000495.1:0-2013 GCA_038229175.1 Acetobacterales bacterium
CTCCTGGATGGCGCGAACGATCGTGTCTTCCATGCGCTGCAGCGTTTCAACGCTGATGTCGCGCGTCTGGAACAGAATTTCGGCGCCGCCTGGGATGATGGAGGGCGCACCGGGGTCCAGCGCGATGCGGCCGCAGGTCCAGACCGAGTGGGCACCGCAGACCAGCGGAAGTTGCTGATCCAAAGCTGCCAGCAGGCGCACCGCGGCCAGCCCGGCGTCGCGGCGTTCGATCATCGTGGTGCCGCCGGCGTGGTCCTGCTGGCCCGTGATGAGAATGCGATATTGCCAGATGGCGATAATGCCCGTCACCACGCCCGCCTGCTGACCGGCGGCCTCAAGCTTGGTGCCCTGCTCGATATGCATCTCGAAAAAACCCTTATAGCGGCCGGGATCGATCTGCAAGCGCGGCAGGCCCGCGAGGCCGGCCGCTTCAAGTGCGTCACGCAACGGCGTGCCGTCGTTGCGGCTGCGCGAGGCGTCGATCTGCTCTTCGGACAGTTCACCGGCCATCGAGCGGCTGCCGAGAAAGCCGCCTTCGAAGTGGCCTTCCTCATCGGCGAAGGCCACCACGTCCACCTGCAGGCCGGCGCGGGCTAGTGCAAGGCCGGCCATCACGCCGAGCGCTCCGTCCAGCCAGCCGGCCTGGTTCTGGCTTTCGATGTGGCTGCCGGACAGCAGATGCGGGCCGCGGCCCATGTGGCGGCCGAACACGTTGCCGATGCCGTCGATGCTGGGCTCCAGTCCCGCCTCTGTCATGCGGTCCATCAGCCAGCGACGGCTTTGCATATCCTGGGGCGAATAGGTGGGGCGGTGCACGCCGGTCTTGTAGGCGCCGATCTGTCGCAGTTCGGCCAGATCGCGCAGGAAACGGTCGGTATCGACAGGCAAAATCATGCGACATCCTCCAGGAACGCCGACAGGACGGCGTTGAATTCAGCGGCGCGCTCGAAATAAACGGAGTGTCCGGCGCGCTCGATCTCAATGTGCCTTGCATGCGGCATGCCGGCGGCCATCAGGGGCGCCACGAGGCTGGGGAACACCAAGTCCTCGGCTCCGGTGAGCCAGAGCGTGGGGGCATGAATGGCGGCGAGATCGGCGGCGGGGCGGATGCGCACGGCGCCCATGCGGGCGCGCAACGCTTCCTTGTCCAGGGACGCGCTGAGTTCGTCAACGGCGCCATAGAGGAAATGCATCGCGGGTTGCTCTTCGGCGCCCCGCAGGCCCACGGCCGGATGGACGCCGAGGGCGGCCTCCTTTACCCGGCTTTCGGCGGCTTTTGCGTGCCACGCTTCGAGTGCCGCGCCGGCGCCGCATTGGGTGGGGTCAATCGTGCCGGAGGTAGAGGCCAGAACCATGGCGCGGAGCCGGCCGGGGTAGGCGAGTGCGAAATCTACCGCCGTCCAGCCGCCCATCGATTGCGCAACGATGATGATCTTTTCGACGCCGAGATGGTCGATGAGCGCCAGCAGATCGTCGGCGTAGAGATCTTGGTTCGCCGGCGCGTCGGATGGAAAGAAGCCGCGATGGCTGAACGTGATGCAGGTGAAGCGGTCGGAGAAGGCCGGCACCTGCTGCCACCAGGACAGATGGTTGCCGCCAAGGCCGTGGGCAAACACCAGGGCAGGGCCGGATCCGGTGCTTTCATAATAGATCCGCCCGTCTGGGCGCGTGATAAAACCCTTGCTGCGGCTGGGTGCGGTCATGCGGCGCCTCCTGGCTTACGGGAAGTGAGTTTGCGGCGGCAGCAGGGGTTGGTCGAGGGCGGAAATGGCACCTTGCCGGAATTCGGAAAGGCTGCTGTCCTCGTGTCGGTGTTTGTGAGGGCCAAAACGTGTCGCAGTCGATCGAGGGTTTCGCGCCGTTTGGGGAATATCGCACGTGGTATCGTGTGACCGGGGATCTGGACGGCGCCAATCCGCCGCTGGTGGCGCTGCATGGCGG
Source organism: Acetobacterales bacterium (assembly GCA_038229175.1). Taxonomy (GTDB): domain Bacteria; phylum Pseudomonadota; class Alphaproteobacteria; order Acetobacterales; family Acetobacteraceae; genus CAIQQQ01. The sequence continues at coordinate 1,942 of JBBROR010000495.1, forward strand.
TCCGGGATGCACGCATGACTATATCGAGGCTTATGCCGATCTTGCGGACGGTGGCCGGGCGGTGGTGCATTA
>JBBROR010000496.1:0-2007 GCA_038229175.1 Acetobacterales bacterium
CTCGTCCTTAGGGGGTCGCCGCGCTTCGTTTGTTTTCCAGACCCGCCAAGCGGAGGTCGTCTGCTTCCTCAAATCTTCGGGAGGCAAGGAATACCAGCAAAGATCATCCGGAGGCGTCGGCGGCACTTGATGGTCGACCTTCTTCCAAACGCCGAGGGTTTCGCCGGCCTTCAAGAAGACGTGAGCCCAAAACTGAGCAGGCTCAAGGTGAAACGAGGTGCCCTCCACATCAGGCCATTTTTTGGGCAAGGCCAGCACCCTGACGATATTGCTCCCAGGCAGCGTCCCGTCATCGCAAACGTGCTGAATCACGCCGGCGGATTTGCCGTCTCGTGACAAAACATAGATATCGCCGCAACGCCGCTTCATTTGATGCCGAATTTTTCCCAGTATTTCTCAGCAATCGAGTTGATCCTGTTGAGCAGCGTTCCGCCGTTCTTCATCAGCCCGTTGATATTGATCTGGGTCTGTTCCCAGTGTCGGTTTCCTTTCAAGCTGTCACTTTTGATCTTTCAATTGGCACCACTGACCCTTTCATCGTGTCACCAGCCTTCGGCCTTGCCCGTGTCAGGCCAGGGCGTCATCGATTTCTAGCTCTGCCGGGAGCTTGAAGATGCCGGCAGCGGCAGCGTCCATGAGCAAGTCCAGACTGATGGATTCGATTTTCTGGCGAATAGCCAGTTCGGCCGCCTGGGCCAACAGGGTCGTGATCTTGCCGGTCAAACCTCCACTGTGGACCATGAGCTTCTGGATCATTGCCTTGTCGCCGAACAGCGAAGGCTTGTGCAGCGGTAACAGGCGACCAAAGCCCACGACGAACTCTCGTAACGCCGCGCTCTCATGCCACCGGGGCAGCGCGAACGGCTCGAAGCGAGAGGCAATCTGGGGGTCAGCCTGCATCGCATACAGCGCCTCACTCGTCCCCAGCGCAACGACCGGCATGCGCAGCTCGTTGCTCAGGAACTTGAGCTGGTTCAAGGATTGGCGTTGCTCCCGTACCGAGCCCGCCAGCAGGTGGTGCACCTCGTCGACGATCATCAGCCGCGGTGGATTTTGGTGGAGCAATCGGAGCGCCAGGATTTCGAGGTCCGTACCACGGCGTGTGTACGGCGCCTTGTGCCCGAGCCCGTCAATGATCTGGGCGTACAGCCTGCCGTCGTTAGGCTTGGACGGCATCTGCAAGCGAAGAACCTTCCGCGCCTGGACTTCGCCAAACTGGTTACAGATGTTCGGATGGTCTCGCACGAACTTGTCGACGATCATCGTCTTGCCGATGTCGCTGTCGCCGTAGAGCAGCATGCTGGGCATGCGGCCGCAGGGCGGGTACCGCAGCAGGTGCTCCATTCTTGCCAGCGCTTGACTGGCGCCCGCATACGAGACCCACTTGGGCATGTACAGCCGCGTGATCCGCTCCTCCTGAGATTCGTCCAGGAATGACCAGACACCGGTGTGAAGATGATCAAAGGTCTGTGCCACGACTCAGTCGTCCCAGATCTCAGACTCGGCGGGCTTCACGGGCTTTGAGTAGTCCACAGCACCCCTCGCATTCTTGGCCTTGCCGGTGGTCGCGTTTGCGGCGTCATTGCGCCGCTGAACGCTGCGTCGCGCTGCCTTGGTCTTTGCGTTTGCCTGGTCGACCAGCGCTCGTTGATCGAGTACCGCCTCGAACATCTTGGCTTGCGCCGGCGCATTGTCGCCGTCGACGCGCAGCTTGACCATCGCCGCGCGCTGCTCCCACAGCGTGATGGGTGGCAAGGTCAGATCGGCGTAGGGGATCGGGTGATACCGCTCGTCGGAGCCAGCAACATAGACCTTCGACAGATTGCGCGGGTCATAGCGGACGAGCACAGACTCGCCAAGCTTGACGATGACCGGCAGCACCGAGTCCCAATAGCGGATATTGAATAAGTGCAGGCCGTCGCGGCGAAGCATCCGCCGCTCGAAGGGCAAGAAGCTCCAGGCGAACTGTTCAGGCTGATCGGGCAGTGGCCCCAAGCCACCGCCGGC
>JBBROR010000497.1:0-2005 GCA_038229175.1 Acetobacterales bacterium
ATTCGTATGCCGATGCCGCGGATCCACCGAGGGCGTCGCCGCCAGCAGAACCCGCGTGTACGGATGCAGCGGCCGGGCAAACACTGCTTCCTTCGGCCCGAATTCCACAGGCCGGCCGAGATACATCACCATAACGTCACGCGCGATGTGCCGGACCACACCGAGGTCATGGCTGATGAACAGATAGGCAAGCCTAAATTCGTCCTGCAGATCCATCAACAGGTTCAACACCTGCGCCTGAATCGAAATATCCAAGGCCGACACAGGCTCGTCGGCCACCACCACCTTTGGCTTCAGCATCAGCGCGCGTGCGATGGCGATGCGCTGGCGTTGGCCGCCGGAGAACATATGCGGGTAGCGATCGAAATGATCGGCCCGCAACCCGACGCGCGCCATCATCGCCCGCGCCGCCGCCTCACGCGCCGCCCGGTCGCCACGCTTGTTGATGACCAAGGGCTCCTGCAGGATCGCGCCCACGGTTTTACGGGGATTAAGCGACCCGTAGGGGTTCTGAAACACCATCTGCACCGACAACTGCGCCTGGTCGGTCGCCTCCTTGCCGTCGATCAGCAGATCGCCAGACGTCGACGGCTCCAGCAACGTCGCCACCCGCGCCAGGGTGGACTTGCCGCAGCCGCTCTCGCCAACAACCGCCAAGGTTTGCCCGGCGCCCAGCGTGAACGACACGCCGTCCACCGCCTTCACCACGCCCTTGGCCGAGAACAATCCGCCGCCCACACCGTAGTGCCGACGGATATCGCGCGCCTCCATCACCGGGATCATGGCGCGTCTTCCAGCGGGTAATGGCACCGCACCTTCGCAATATCACCGGTCAGCAGTGGCTTATCAGCTTGGCAATGCGGCGTCATCCGCCCGCATCGGGGATTGAACAGACAGCCCGACGGTCGATCGTCGATACCCGGCACCATGCCTGGAATTGTCGGCAGCCGATCAAGTCCCAGCGAGCGTTCCGGCAACGCGGCCAGAAGAGCCGCCGTATAGGGATGACGCGGATGGCTGAACAATACCTCGGTCGTCTGTTCCTCTACCATCTGGCCGGCATACATCACCTGCACACGCTGCGCGGTCTCGGCCACCACGCCCATGTCGTGGGTGATCAGCACCAGCGACATGTTGCGCTCGCGCTGCAGGTTGATGAGCAGATCCAGGATCTGCTTTTGGATGGTCACGTCCAGCGCCGTCGTTGGCTCATCGGCGATCAGCAACCGTGGATTGCAGGCGATTGCCATGGCGATCATCACCCGCTGGTTCATCCCGCCCGACAGCTGATGCGGGAATGCCCCAAGCCGGGAGGCCGGCGCCGGGATGCCAACCTGGTCGAGAAGCTCCACGACCCGATCTCGCACTTTCGCGCGCGGCACCGCATCGTGTGCACGCAGGCTTTCGGCGATCTGCCATCCCACCGGGTAGCAGGGGTTCAACGACGTTGTCGGCTCCTGGAACACCATCGCCACGTCGCGCCCGATCAGCTTTCGCCGTGCCTTCGCAGAAAGCCCCAGCAAATCGATGCCGTCGAATTTCATCACGTCGGCCGTCACCTTGCCAGGCCATGCGATCAGCCCCATCACGGCCAGCATGGTGACGGACTTGCCGGAGCCAGATTCCCCTACCACGCACAGCACCTCGCCGGCATCGGCCGACAGATCGATGCCATCCACGGCCCGGAACCGTCCGCGCCCGGTGGCGAATTCCACCGACAGATTGCGGATGTCGAGCAGGGCCATCAGCGTTTCAACTTCGGGTCGAGCGCATCGCGCAACCCGTCACCAAACAGGTTGAACGCCAGCACCGTTAGAAGAATAGAAAGTCCCGGGAAGGTCAGCACCCACCACGCCCGCTGGTAATACTGCAACGCGCCGGCCAGCATCGTGCCCCATTCCGGAGTCGGCGGCTGCGCGCCAAGCCCCAGGAAGCCCAACGCCGCCGCATCGAGAATGGCAGTAGAAAACCCCAACGACGCCTGCACGATCAACGGCGCCGCGCA
>JBBROR010000498.1:0-2000 GCA_038229175.1 Acetobacterales bacterium
GACGTTCAGGCGCCCGGCCGTATCGAGCAGCACGACATCGAAACCTTGCAGCAGCGCCGCCTGCCGCGCTCGCTCGGCAATCGCCACCGGCTGCTGGCCGGCGATGATCGGCAGCGTCGCGACCTTCACCTGTTCGCCGAGTACGCGCAGCTGTTCCTGCGCTGCCGGGCGCGCGACATCGAGCGACGCCATCATCACCTTCTTGGCGTGCTTTTCGGTCAGCAGCTTGGCCAACTTGGCGATCGTGGTCGTCTTGCCCGAGCCCTGCAGGCCGACCATCATGATGACGGCGGGCGGGGTGACATCGATGTTCAGACCGACTGCTTCGCTGCCGAGCAGTTCGACCAGCGCATCGTTGACGATCTTGACGACCTGCTGGCCCGGCGTGACCGAGCGTGTCACTTCGGCACCGATGGCGCGGGCGGTCACATCGTCGATGAACTGTTTGACGACGGACAGCGCCACATCGGCTTCGAGCAGCGCGATGCGGACTTCGCGCATCGCAGCGCGCACATCGAGTTCCGTGAGCGCACCGCGCCCGCGGAGTTTTTCAAAGACGCTGCCAAGGCGATCGGAAAGGCTGTCGAACAGAATGATTTCCTTTTGGCAGGCGCACATCCTCCAAACGAAATTGCGCCGGCGGGCGAAACTCGCCGGCCGACGTGCATCCGTGGACGCGCGCCCCCCGTTTGGGGACTGCGACTTGCCTATGCGAAACGTCCGCTGCGGTCAAGCAATGGACGCGGGACGCTGCCAGGTGATCAGGCTGCGCGGCGACGGCGGCCCGGGCGGCGCGGCATCTGCCGGGGCAGGGGCAAAGGTTCGGGTGTCGCTACAATATCCGCACGGACAGCGGTTACCCGGCCCTCCTGGGTGAAGTGAACGGTAACGACCCGGGAACCCAGCGCCGCCATTACCTCCAGCGGATCGGCACCCAGCGCAACGGCTGCATCAATCGCAGGCGCAACCGGCGCCGCCACGGGATCGCGGCGACGCATGTCGAACAGCGTCCAAAGGCCCCAGGCCGCGACCAGCGCCGCGATCATCGAGGTGGCGAATTCGGCGAGGGCGAGCAGGCTTTTCCAGCCACCCAGCCACACGATCCCTTGTGCCACCCCGCGAAAGCCCAGCATCCAGGCGGCGACCATCGTCAGCGGCATCAGGAACCACGCCCAGCACAATAGCGACAGCAGCATGGCGCCATGGCGCTGCCGCCGGCTCTGCAGGTGCGGCATGTTGATGATGAGTGATGTCATGATGGCTGCAATCCCCGATCGCTGGCACCCCAGACCGCCGCCTTGCCCTGCTTGCGGCCAAGGGCGCGATAGACGCCAACCAACGCTGTACTCACGCCGATGGCCCAATAGGCGATCGGATACCAGATGATCCAGAAGTAATAGCGGCCGAGCCCGCCTGCCCGCGCCTCGTACCGGCTGTCGATGAAGAGCGATGTGCCGAACTGCAACAGGCAGGTTACCGACAGCAGCACGCCGAACCAGCGCGGCATCACATCGACCGCCCAGCCGAAGGGATCGGGCACGACGATATGGACCACCGCCGCGATGGTCGCCAGCGCCAGCATGTAAGCCCAGACGACGCTGATCCAATATTCTGCCGCCAACGGCCACAGCGCCCGCGAACGCCAGCGGATGATGCGCGGGAAATAGCGGATCATTACCTCGGCACCGCCCTGCGCCCAGCGTGCGCGCTGGCGCCACAGGCCCTTCACGCTTTCGGGCATCAGCACCCAGCATAGCGCATTGGGTTCGAACCGGATGCGCCAGCCGCCAAGCTGCAGCTTCCACGATATGTCGATGTCTTCGGTAACCATGTCGGTCGACCAGTAACCGACCTGCGAAAGCGCGGTGCGGCGGAAGCCGGCGATGACGCCTGAGACGGTAAAGATGCGGCCATAGGCCTGTTGCGCGCGCTTTATCATGCCGACAATGGCCGAAAATTCGCCGACCTGGATGCGGCCGAGCAAGGTCGTGCGGTTGCGC
>JBBROR010000499.1:0-1999 GCA_038229175.1 Acetobacterales bacterium
ATGCGACCGTCAGGCTCTACGCCCGCGACGCCGCCGGCCTTATGACGGAGCTTGGATCGGACCCCGCCGGCTGGAGGCCGAACGACATCCGCGGCTACTTCCTGGCATGCGCGAGCAAGTCCGGGCGCGGCACGATCGAGATGATGACGACGAGCCTGCGAGCCTTCCTGCGGTACCTTTGCGTATTCCGGTGATCTTGAACGTCCAGTCCGGTCCATCGTGAACACCTGATCCGCTGATCCTGAACACGCGCCGGACCTTGCCTGAGCGGGGCGGTGCCGGCCGTGGTGTTGGACGTTGGGATGGTGTCGCTGACGGGGGTGGATGTCTCACTCGGCCGCAGCGTCCGTCAAGCTCGTAGGGATGGCCACCTGCTTCTTGCGCATGCTGGCACCCTTCAGTTCAAGGCGGTGGGCGCGGTGGACGACGCGGTCAATGATCGCATCTCCGATCGTCAAATCGCCTACGACGTCGTGCCATCGTCCCAGGGGAACTTGGCTTGTGATCAGCAGCGAGCCCTTGTCGTAGCGGTCGTCGACGATCTCCAGCAGGTCGCGCCGCTGCTCGGCTGTCAGCGGCTCAGGCCCCCAGTCGTCGATGATCAGCAAGCGCGTACGCTCGATTGCGGCGAGCATCCGTGGCAGCCGGCCCTCGCCGCGGGCGGTGGCCAGGTCGGCGAACAGCCGCGGCGCCCGCTTGTAGAGCACCGAGTAGCCCTCCCGGCAGGCCTTGTGGCCCAGCGCGCAGGCAAGCCATGACTTGCCCACCCCGGTTGGGCCGCCGATGACCACGTGGGCGTGCTCGCGGATCCAGCCGCAGCCGGCGAGCTTCAGGAACAGCGCCCGGTCCAGGCCGCGCGGCGTGCGGAAGTCGGTGTCCTCGACCACCGCCGCCTGTCGCAGCTTGGCGTCGCGCAGCCGGCGGGACAGCCGCTTGTTGTCCCGGCTCGTCGCTTCGCGGTCGACCAGCAGGCCCAGCCAGTCCTCCCGCGGCAGGTCGGCTGCTTCCGGGGTGTTCTGCAGCTCGGTGAACGCCTCGGCCATGGCAGCGAGGCCGAGGCCGCGCAGGCGCTCGGCAGTGGGGTGGATCAGCATCGTGTTCTCCTCAATGATAGTAGCCGGGACCGCGGATGTTCTCGTGCAGCAGGCTGGGCGCCTCGGCCGTGTCGGCCGCCTGGTCCCGGCGGTGCTTCAGGATGGCGACGACCGAGGTGTAGGACCGGGTGCCGATCGCCAGCGCCCGGGCGCACGCGGCATCGACCCGCTCGGCGCCGTGGTGCTGGACGAGGCCCAGGATGCCGATGCAGGAGCGGAAGCCCTGCTCGGGATGCGGCCGCGAGCGCAGGATCAGGTCCAGCAGCACCGCGGCATCGTCGCCAACCGCTGCCGCCTCGCGCCGGATGCGGTCATGCGTCCACTCGCGGTAGCGCCGGTGCGCGCTCGGCATGTGCTCGGCCGTCGTGCTCGGGTGCCGGCTGGCGCTGCGCACGTGGCTGGCCACCCGCCTGCCGCGGTGGAACAGCTCAACCGTGCCGGCGGTGATCCGGGCCTCGACCTCCTGGCGCAGCAGGTCGTGCGGCACCGAGTAGAAGTGCTTCTCAACCCCGACATGGTAGTCGAGCCCGACCCGGCAGCGCCGCCACTCCGCATACTCGTAGGCCACATCCGGCAGCCCCAGCAGCGCCGGCCGGTCGAACTGCTCGAACAAAGCCCGCCGGGTCGTGCCCAGCCCGCGCATCGTCCGGTCGTTTAGCTGCTCGACCAGCACAGCGACCGAAGCGTTCAGCTCGGTCAGGGAGAAGAACCGCTGGTGGCGCAGCCGCGCCAGGATCCAGCGCTGCACCACCTGGACGCCGACCTCCACCTTGGCCTTGGAAACCGTCGTCTACTGCAGGCCATGTGGGCACGACCTGCCACAAGGTGCGCATCACGCATCCTTTTCACCCGATGGTCGGCAACGAATTTGAGTTGGTGTGCCGCCGCTTGCATTGGGGCGAGGA
>JBBROR010000500.1:0-1996 GCA_038229175.1 Acetobacterales bacterium
GGAAACGCAAGCGGGAAGACTTGTCTGGCGTCATGGTGTGCTCCGCGCAATGTTCACTGAGATAACAACTGTCCGGCAAATAACAATCAGACGTAGGCGCGTCTATTCGGGCAACATCAGCGTGCCAGTTTGCGCTGAAGCTGGTCCACCACGCGGCGCAGATGGTTGATCTCCTCCGCCCGCGCGTCCCGCTGGTCCGTAGCGGGGATCGTCGTCTCCCAGGGTGATCCGCCCCTGCTCATGTGTCGCCCGGCCTGATGGTCGATCGGGTTGCGGACATCGACGATCCCGATCCGGTCCCTGAGGCCGGAAGCGAGCGCGGCTGCCTCAGCGTCCAGCATCGGGCGGTCTGCCTGCATCGCGGCCATGCCGTCTTGCCCGCCATAGCGGCCAACGGCGTCCCGCACACGATCGCCAAGCGGGCTTGCGGCATAAGCGCCGTCATGTAGGGCGTCGGTCAACCCCGCGGAAAGCCAGGTGTTGGTGGCGGCCGTGGGATGGTGGTCTAGGCAGGGCAACGAGATGTGTCGCCAGAACAAGGCTTCCAGTGTGTGTAAGGCACAGGCGGCGGCAACCAAGGGGCGTTGCAGATCGGGGTGAAGATATGCCAGCGAATCGCGCGCCAGGATGGCGGTCACGGCGATGGCGCGGGCGAAGAGCGGAGCGGCCGACAGCACCGCACAAAGATCGGCCTGGCGGGCGGCATCGTCGAAAATCAGCCCGGGGTTGACCGAAAGGAAGGCGTCGAGCACCGGGTTTGCCGGGGCGAACGCCGTGGCCCACAGCCATTGCTCCGGCGCCAGGCGTGGGTATTTCAGACCGAAGCTGAACGGCAGCAGGCACAGCCGCCGGAGATCGCCCGCCATCCCGGCATAGAGGATGTCGTTGATGTAGAGCGGATGGGCTCCAAACATTCCCACCACATGCACGCGGTGGCCGAATGGGGTGGCGAGGCGCCCCGACGGCGCTGGCTGCGGTTCCATTTCGAGAAATTCATGAACATCCATCACTCCGCAGATATCGGGCCTGGTCTTGAGCACGAACACGTCGTCATCCAGGCGCGACAGCCCCAGGTCCAGCGCCATGACCTGGTGCAGCATGTGCCCAGGCAGCTTGAGGTCGGGCTGCGGCTGTTCGCATATCTCCGCTCCCAACTGTGCCAGCAGCATGGCGATGCCGGGGTAGCGCTGCAACTCGCCGGTCCAGGTCGACAGGATAACCCGCACGTCCGGGCGGCCGAGCCGGATGATGCCTTCTAGATAGTCGCCGAACCAGGCGGCGTCGCGGATCAGCCCGGTGATCACCACGGCGCGCCGCATTTCAGACGTCGTCGTCAGGGCCGGCGGGCACGCTGGCGTCAAGTGCGGCCTGCAGCATGTAGGCAGCGGCCATCTGGTCCACCACCTCGGACCGGCGTTTTCGAGTCATGTCCGCCTCGTCAGTAAGAAAGCGGTTGACCGCGGCAGACGACAGCCGCTCGTCATACAACGCAGTCGGCAATCCCGTGGCGTCTGAAATCGCATGCGCCCAGTCCCGCGCCGCCTGAGCCGCAGGCCCCACGGTGCCGTCGAGCGACAAAGGCAGCCCGATCACCAGCCCACCCACGCCAAGCTTCTTTGAAATCCGAGCGATCTCGGCCGCGTTGGAAGCCATTTTCCCACGTGGAATACGCCCATGCGGGCTGGCCAGCATCAACGTCACGTCCGTCAGTGCCACGCCGATGGTGCGGCTTCCGGGGTCGAGGCCCAGCAAACGCTGGCCTGGGGTGATGCGGGCACGAAGGGTGGTCATGTTGAACAGGGGCATAGGCGCGTTTATGGTCCGGTCGATGCCACGAGCATAGTCCGCTCCTCTCCGTATCCTGCATTAGGGAATATCATGTCGCTCGATGACGCGGCCGTCCGCCGCATTGCCCGCCTCGCCCGCATCCGTGTCGACGACGCGCAGGTGACACAGATCCAAAGCGAGCTGAATGGCATCCTCGGCTGGATCGACC
>JBBROR010000501.1:0-1970 GCA_038229175.1 Acetobacterales bacterium
CGGTGCCGGGGGAATGCGGCTGGAGGTGATCTCCGAAGACACCCAGACCAGCCCGCAGGCCGGTGTGCTGGCGGCCAAGAAGCTGCTGGAGATCAACAAGGTGCAGGCTGTGCTCGGCACCTGGTCGTCGGGCGTGTCGCTCGCCGTGGTGCCGCTGACCAACGATGCCAAGGTGATCCTGATGAACACCTCCGGAGCACCTGCGCTTTCGGTGCCGCCGGCCAACGCGAAGGGATTGAGCTTTCGCTTCCAGGCAACGAACGACCGTTTTGGCCGCGCCTTCGCAGAGGTCTGCGTCAAGGAAGGCTTCAAGCGCCCGGCGACGATGGCCTTCAACAACGCCTCCGGCATCGGCAACGCCGACGGCTTCAAGAAGGCCTGGGAGGCCCGCGGCAACAAAATTGTGGCCAGCGTGGTCTATGAGCCGAACCAGACCAGCTACCGCTCCGAGCTGCAAAAGATCCTCGACGCCAAACCAGACGTGATCGTCACCGGCTCGTATCTGCAGGACACCACCATTCTGATGCGCGAATGGTATCAGAGCGGCATCGCGGTGAAGTGGATTCTGCCGGGCTGGGCGGGCAATCCGGATCTGGTCAAGGCCGTGGGCGCGTCGGTGCTGGAAGGCGTCTTTTCGGTCGACTCGGTGTCCAACGCCGGCGCGGAATCCTACAAGCTCTATGACGCGTTCTATCAGAAGGCGATGGGCAAGCCGGGCAGCAGCAACGTCTATGCGGCGATGACATGGGACATGGTCATCACCCTCGCGCTCGCCATCGAGGCCTCGGGGAAGGCTGACGCGGAATCCATCCGGTCGCATATCCGCACCGTGGCCAACCCGCCCGGCGAGGACGTTTTCAGCTTCGAACAGGGCAAGGCACTGCTCAAGGCCGGCCGGAAGATCAATTACCAGGGCGCGTCGTCCTTGCTCGACTTCGACGAGTTTGGCGATGTGACACCGGATTTCGGCGTGTCGGTGATCGAGGGTGGGCTGATCAACCAGAAATACATGGTCAAGATTTGATCGGGCATAGGATACGCGGCAGGTGATGGATCTGCCGCAGCTTCTCGCCAACGGCATCGTGCAAGGGCTGTTCATCGCGATGGCCGCCCTGGCCATCACGCTGGCCTTCTCCATCGCCCGCTTCCCCAACGCCGCCACGGGCGACGTGATGACGGCGGGCGCCTTTGCCGGGCTTGCCACACAGCAGGCAACCGGTTCGCTGATCCTGTCAGGGCTCGCCGCGGTGCTGACAGGCGCGTTGATCTCGCTTGTCGCGGATCGGCTGGTGTTTCGCAGGCTCACCAGGCGTCCGGTGGTGGCATCCCTGGTGGCCTCCATCGGTGTGGCCTTCGTCATTCGCGCGGTGCTTGGCGTCAGCTTTGGTCTGGACCAGCAGGTCTACAACATCCCGCTCACCCGCGCGAAACTGTATTTCGGCGTAAGGCTGACCCCGCTCGATCTGCAGGTGGCGGCCGTGGTGGCGCTGTCGCTGGCGCTGGTGTTCGGCGTGCTGCATGCCACCCCGATCGGCCGCCAGATGCGCGCCGTCGCCGATGACCGCGACCTCGCGCGCGTCTCGGGCATCCGGCCCGGGCGGGTAATGGTCGCATTGTGGCTGATCTCCGGCGGCGTGGCGGGGCTGGCCGGGATGATGCTCGGCATCAAGACGGTGGTGGAGACGGAACTCGGCTGGTCGATGCTGCTGTCCGCCTTCACCGCGGCTATCCTGGGCGGCATCGGCTCGCCCGGTGGTGCCGTCGCGGCTGGGCTGCTGCTGGGCGTGGCGCAGGAATTATCGACCCCGTTCGTCGGCTTCAACTATAAGCTCGTGGTCGCCTTCGCAGCCATGCTGGGCGTGCTGTTGCTGCGACCCTCCGGCCTGTTCGGCAAACGCGAAGGGGTGCGGTGATTTGAGCGCCTATCTCGTTGCCATCGCCATCCTGACACTGATCTACGTCCTGCTCGC
>JBBROR010000502.1:0-1970 GCA_038229175.1 Acetobacterales bacterium
GTCCACCGAAAGCGCCAGATGCTGCCCAGGCTCCGACACAGCCCAAAGCGTGGTGGCATAGGGCAAAAGCGGGCGCAGGAATTCAGCCGTGTCCTTGGCCTTCTTCATGCCCACGATGATATGCAGCGGCCAATCAGTCCATTGCCGGGCATGTTCAGCCAGCGCCAGGCCGCCGCCGGGATTATGCCCACCATCGAGCCACAGCTCCCACCCAGCCGGAATGGTGGCGGCCAGCCTCCCGGTCAGGCGTTGCATCCGGGCCGGCCATTCAGCGCGCCCCACGCCCGCGGCAACAGCAGAATCCGAAATCTCAAGCCCAGACGCACGGATCGCAGCGACCGCGATACCAGCATTGTCATACTGGAACGCCCCGGGAAGCGAGGGACGCGGCAGGTCCAATGCACCCCGCGCATCGATGAAGCGCAACCCCGTGGCCGTCGGCGTGATCGTCCAGTCTATGTCCCGCGCGGCAAACCCGGCGCCCACCCGGAGGGCTTCGGCCCGGAACACCGCCAGCACCGAGGCCGTCTGCACACCTGTCACCACAGGCACGCCACGCTTCATGATGCCCGCCTTCTCACCGGCGATGATCTCCACCGTGGGGCCAAGCAGCTCGCGGTGATCCAAGGAGATCGACGTGATGGCGCAGGCCACAGGTGGCTGCACCACGTTGGTGGCGTCATGCCGCCCACCCAGCCCCACTTCAAGCACGCAAAGGTCGGCGGGAACGCGGGAGAACAGCAGAAATGCCGCCCCCATAAGCACCTCGAACACGGTAATGGGCGCGCCATCGTTCACCCGCTCCACCTCCGCCAAAATGGCTTCCAGCGATGCGTCGTCAACAATCTCTCCGGCAACGCGAATGCGTTCGTTGAAGCGCACCAGATGCGGCGAGGTGAACACATGCACCCGCAAGCCCGCCGCCTCGCCAATGGCGCGCAAAAAAGCGCAGGTGCTGCCCTTGCCGTTGGTGCCGGCCACATGAATAACCGGCGGCAGATGCAGCTGCGGATTGCCGAGCTGCCCCAGCAACCGGTCCAGCCGCACCGTGCTGAGATCGATCATCTTCGGATACAGCGCGTGCAGCCGCTCGATCACCGCTGAAATCCTGGGCTGCAGCCCCGGGTTTGGCGGATTGTCGCTCACCTCAGGCGGCTTCTGACATCCGGTTTCGCAGCAGTCCGATCAGGCGGGCCAATGTCTCGGCCATCGCATCACGCTTGACCACCATGTCGACGATGCCGTGCTCCAAAAGGTATTCGGCACGCTGGAAACCCTCGGGCAACTTCTCCCGAACCGTCTGCTCGATCACCCGCGCGCCGGCAAACCCGATCAGCGCGCCTGGCTCGGCGATCTGAATGTCGCCCAACATCGTGAAACTTGCCGTCACGCCGCCCGTGGTCGGGTCGGTCAGCACCGTGATGAACGGCAACTTCGCCTCCTTCACCACGCGGGACGCAATGATGGTGCGCGGCATCTGCATCAGGCTCACCGCACCTTCCTGCATGCGGGCCCCGCCAGACGCGGTGAAGATAATCAACGGCGCATCCTGCAGCACCGCCAGCCGCGCCGCCGCCACAATGCCCTCACCCACGGCCGCCCCCATCGAGCCCGCCATGAACTCGAACGCCATCACAGCCACAACCGCCGCCTGCCCACCGATCTTGCCATGCGCCACCACGATGGCGTCGTCCAAATGCGTGGCCTCGCGGGCATTCTTCACCCGATCGGCATAACGCTGACTGTCGCGAAACCGCAACGGATCCGCCGGCGCCTTGGGAAGCTCCACCCGGGTGAAGCTGTCCGCATCAAACGTCCACCGCAGCCGCTCCAACGCCGTCGCCCGCAGATGGTGCCCGCAACTGCTGCACACCTTCTGGTTCTTTTCCAGCTCGGCATGGAACATCATCTGCTGGCACGATGGGCACTGAACCCAGAGATTCTCCGGCACATCCCGCCGCCCCAGCAAC
>JBBROR010000503.1:0-1963 GCA_038229175.1 Acetobacterales bacterium
AGCGCCGGCGGCCCGGCGACATCCGGCGATCGCTGGCGCGTGCGGACATACTGGCCTTAACTCAGTGCATCCGGTTTGGAGCATCCTGATGTCGCATAGCCTTGCCAACTCGGCAGACACCGAACTTCGCGCGCGCGCCAGGCGCGTCATTCCCGGCGGGCAGTGGGGCCATCTGGATGCCAGCCGGCTGCCCGAGGGCTATCCGCAATATTTTGCCCGCGCCGAAGGCTGCCACCTCGTCGACGTCGATGGCCGCCGTTTTGTGGACCTGATGTGTTCCTGGGGGCCGATCGTGCTGGGCCACCGCCATCCTTTGGTGGAGCAAGCGGCCTCCGCCCAGGCCCGGCTGGGCGACTGCATGAACGGGCCGGCGCCTGTGCTGGTCGAACTGGCGGAGCTGATGGTGGACATGATCCCGCATGCGGATTGGTGCCTCTTCGGCAAGAACGGCACAGACGCCACAACCATCTGCGTCACCGTGGCCCGGGCCGCCACCGGGCGGCGGAAGGTGCTGGTCGCACGCGGCGCGTATCACGGCGCCGTGCCCTGGTGCTCACCAAGCGTGGCGGGCGTCACGGCCGAGGATCGCGCGCATCTGGTCCTGTTCGACTATAACGACATCGCCAGCCTGGAAGCAGCGGCCGAGCAGGCCGGGGATGATCTGGCCGCCATCATCGTCTCGGCCTATCGCCACGACATGGGGCAGAAGCAGGTGCTCCCCACACTGCAATTCGCCCAACGCGTCCGCGCCCTGTGCAACGAGACCAAGGCCGCGCTGGTCCTGGACGATGTGCGCGCCGGCTTCCGCCTGCATCTCGGCGGCTCGTGGGAAACATTGGGCGTGCGCCCGGATCTCTCGGCCTGGAGCAAGGCCATCGCCAACGGCCACCCACTCTCGGCCGTCACCGGCGGGGACCGGTTTCGCGAGGCTGCAACACAGGTTTTCACCACCGGCTCGTTCTGGTGCGGCTCCGTGCCGATGGCCGCGGCGGTGGCAACCCTGGCCGAATTACGCCGGATCGACGGCCCGGCCCAAATGGCCGCGATGGGCGAAAGACTGCGCGCGGGGCTGTCTGCGCGCGCGGCCCATCACGGCCTGAAGATCGACCAGAGCGGCCCGGTGCAGATGCCGACAATGCTGTTCGACGACGACCCGGATTGGAAACGCGGCTTTGCCTTTTGTGCCGAGGCGCTACGCCACGGCGCCTACCTGCACCCCAAGCACAACATGTTTCTATCATGTGCCCACACCGAGGCGGATATCGACGCTGTGCTCAACGCCGCCGATGCCGGATTCCGCCATGTTGCCCGCTAACCCCGCCACCACGCTTGCGGCGTGGGTCCACGAATTCGACGAAGCCCTGCAAGCCCAGGCCCCCGACCATGTGGCATTACTTTTCGCCGAAGACTGCTACTGGCGCGACCTGATCGCCTTCACCTGGACAATCCGCACGCTCGAAGGCCGCGCCGCCATCCACGACATGGTGCAGGCCCGGGCCGGCCTGGTGCGGCCTCATGGCTGGACGACCGACGGCGCGACCGAAAAGAATGGCATCGTCGAAGGCTGGCTGAGCTTCGAGACCGAGGTCGCCAGCTGCCGCGGCTACGTCCGCCTCAAAGACTGCAAATGCTGGACCTTGTTGACCGCAGGCCGTGCGTTGAAAGGCCACGAGGAGGCCGAAGGCACCACCCGCGAACGCGGCGCCCCCCTGCCCCACGCCACCGACCGTCGCAGCTGGCTTGAACGCCGCATAGAACAACAGGATCGCCTGGGGTCGGAAGACCAGCCTTATGTGCTCATCGTCGGTGGCGGCCAGGGCGGCCTGGGGCTGGCCGCACGGCTGAAACGGCTGGGCGTGCCGGCCTTGGTGGTCGACACCCATAAACGCCCCGGTGACAACTGGCGCAGCCGCTACCGGTCGCTCTGCCTGCACGATCCGGTCTGGTACGACCATATGCCCTA
>JBBROR010000504.1:0-1954 GCA_038229175.1 Acetobacterales bacterium
CACGGTGAGGCCCATCGGCTCGGAATACTTGGTGCCGAAGTAGAAGATGTGGCCGACCTCGATGCCGCGGCCTTCGCGCTGGTTGGCGACATTGGCCCAGGTGGGTTCGTGGTGCTTTTCGTCGGTGGCGGCGTAGTGGTGGGTGACTTTGTTGAAAAAGCGTTCGAGGTCGGCGGGGGAGTTGTGGTCCACCGCTTCCTTGGTGAAGTCCATGTCGTCGTACGCCGCGTCGTAGAAGACCTGGCTTTCGCCGGTGGGCGCCAGGATGATGAATTCGTGGCTGAGATCGCCGCCGATCGGGCCGGTGTCGGCGATCATGGGGATGGCTTTGACGCCCAGGCGCTGGAAGGTGCGCATGTATGCAAGCATCATGCGGCGGTAGCTGACGACGGCGCCCTCGTAGTCTAGATCGAAGGAGTAGGCGTCCTTCATGAGGAATTCGCGGCCGCGCATGACGCCGAAGCGGGGGCGCATCTCGTCGCGGAACTTCCACTGGATGTGAAACAGGATCTGCGGCAGGTCGCGGTAGGATTTCACCGATTGGCGGACGATGTCGGTGAGCATTTCCTCGTTGGTGGGGCCGTAGAGGAGTTCGCGGCCGTGGCGGTCGGCGAGCCGGAGCATTTCCGGGCCGTAGGCTTCGTAGCGGCCGGATTGCTTCCAAAGGTCCGCCGATTGGATGGTGGGCATCAGCATCGCCTGGGCGCCGACGGCTTCCTGCTCCTCAGCCACGATGCGGGTGATATTCTGCAGCACCTTCCAGCCGGCGGGCAGCCAAGCGTAGATTCCCGAGGCGGTCTGGCGGACAAGGCCGGCGCGCAGCATCAGCCGATGGGACGCGATCTGCGCCTCGGCCGGGTTTTCCTTCATGGTGGGGATGAGGCTGCGGGACAGGCGCATGCGGCGGATCCAGTGCGGTCGGGAAAGGAAGAGAGCGCGGACCCTAGAGGAGGTTAGTGTGGATGGAAACCAAGCGGGCCCGCCGAATGCGCCGTATGCCATTCGAAATGGGGCTCATTTGGGTGTGATGCCATGGTCTTGCCCATGCTGGTGTAACGTATTCTTTCCATCACAGCAGATTTGTGCGTCGCAGCATCTTTACGCGAAAGAATGTTTTGAAATACTGCCTCATTCCACATGAAAACACGTGACAACCGTGCAACGTCCCACTAACAAAAGAAGGCCCGCGCGTCACAAGCAACCGCGGGCCAAGTTTAGGGAGGAAACGCCAGTCACGCAGCAGGCCGAAGGAGTGTCCTTCGCCTGGGGTGAAGATTGAGCCCTGGAATACGTAGCGTCTATGCGAAAATGATACCGAAAAACTAAAAAATGGTGCAGAGAAACACTCTTTGCACCATTTTTTTTGGTTAAGCGCACAAGCTGCGGGCAAGTGACTAAAAATCAGGCATTGATAGCCAGCCGGTTCGGAAACTGATCCAACCGGATGCCTGTATGCCAAGGACCGCAGCCCATATAACGAACGCAATCGCCGTGGTCCAAATCACTTTGCGCCCGATGCGCGGCTTTGCAGGAGCACCGCGCCATCCGGTGGCCTGATCGGCGTCGGCAACGGGATGCGTGCCGATGGGCAGCACGGCGAACAGCACTGTCCACCACACGATGACGTAAAGCACGAAAGCGGTGAACCAGTTGAGGCCGAGCATGGCGGCGGCTCAGATCCGCATCAGGTGCACGTCCACCATCGGGCGCTTCGCCAGGCGCTTGCCGAGCGCGCGACGCAGCGCCGCCTTGGTGGCATCCAACATCGCAGCGTCATCCCGGCGGATGGGCGCAGGCACGTCATTCAGCCCCACTACCAACTCCCGGCTGACGCGATGGAGTTCCGGGTCTTCCGGCTCAAACAGGCCGGGCGCGCTGATCTTGGGCTGGCCGCGGACCTGGCCCTGGGCGTCTACCACGATCGAGGCGATGACCACGCCGTTGAACAACATAC
>JBBROR010000505.1:0-1952 GCA_038229175.1 Acetobacterales bacterium
ACAGCATCACGAACCAAGCGCATCACACAAATATCGGACGTGGTTGTGGCGATCGACCCCGTTCGACGAAGCCGCTCGATCGTTACCTCGATGGCGTGCTGCTGGGCCAATGCCCGCCCCACTCTTTGGCTGCGCGCCGCTTCCCGCGCGATGGTCTCCATCCGTTGGCCCCAAAGTTTCGCGCCGACGCAGGCAATGAACGCCTTGATGGAAGCTGCGTCAGTCGGCGAATGTGAGGCCATGTGCCACCTCGGACGTAAGGTCGGGTTCAGTTCAGCCTCGGTTTTGACATACTCCGTTGACACATGCGAGCAGGAACTGAACCGAACCGTTCAGTTTGGCAAACATGTGTCAAATGATATCGACACCACGAAATGCCCCGCGACAGGCATGCGCTTGCGTGCCGAAAGCGCCCCGCGACAGGCATGCGCTTGCGTGCCGAACGCTCAAGGCGTCAGTAGCGCGGCAGAACCGCCATCTGCGGAGCTTCCGGATTCTGTGCGCGATGACGCAGCAGGTGGTCTGCCAGAACGCAGGCCATCATCGCCTCTCCCACCGGCACGGCGCGAATGCCCACACAAGGGTCGTGCCGCCCCTTCGTGACAATCTCCACCTCGGTGCCTGCAACATCCACGGATTGCCGGGGCGTGAGGATCGAGCTGGTCGGCTTCACCGCAAAACGCGCCACGATAGGCTGACCGGTGGAGATGCCGCCCAGGATGCCGCCGGCGTGGTTGGCGCCGAAGCGCACATGCGCGCCGTCCATTCGCATCTCATCGGCGTTCTCCTCGCCGGACAGGCTGGCGGCAGAGAAACCATCGCCGATCTCCACGCCCTTGACGGCGTTGATACTCATCAGCGCGGCTGCAAGATCGGCATCGAGCTTGCCGTAGATCGGTGCCCCCAATCCCGGAGGAGCGCCTTCAGCCACCACTTCGATCACCGCCCCGCAAGACGAGCCGGTCTTGCGGACCCCCGAAAGATAATCCTCCCACAGCACGGCGGTCACGGGGTCCGGGCAGAAGAAGGGGTTGTCGCGCACCGCATCCCAGTCCCAGCGCGAGCGGTCGATGGCGTGCGGCCCCATCTGCACCAGTGCGCCGCGGATAATCACGCCGTCCAGAACCAACCGCGCCACGGCACCGGCCGCCACGCGCATCGCGGTCTCCCGCGCCGACGACCGGCCGCCGCCGCGATAGTCGCGGATGCCGTATTTCAGCTCGTAGGTGAGGTCGGCATGCCCCGGCCGAAACTGCTGCGCAATGGCGCCGTAGTCGCGCGAACGCTGGTCCAAATTCTCGATGCCGAGCGCAATCGGCGTGCCCGTCGTGCGGCCTTCGAACACGCCGGACAGGATGCGCACCGTATCCGGCTCCTGCCGCTGGGTGGTGAATTTTGACTGGCCAGGCCGGCGCAGGTCCAGCCATGGCTGAATATCCGCCTCGGTCAGGGCAATCCGCGGCGGACAGCCATCGACCACGCAGCCGATCGCCGGCCCGTGGCTCTCGCCCCAGGTGGTGACACGAAACAGATGGCCGAAGCTGTTATGCGACATCTATTCGACGTTGATGTCAGGGGCGGAGGGATTCTTCATGCCAACGGTGTGATAGCCGCTGTCGACATGATGCACCTCGCCGGTCACGCCTGAGGACAGGTTCGACAACAGGTAAAGACCGGCGCCACCGACCTCCTCGATCGTCGTGTTGCGCTCCAGCGGCGAATTGTACTGGTTCCATTTCAGGATATAGCGGAAGTCACCAATCCCCGACGCCGCCAGCGTGCGGATGGGCCCGGCGCTGATGGCATTCACGCGGATGTTGTTGCGGCCGAGATCGGCGGCAAGGTAGCGCACCGAGGCTTCCAGCGCCGCCTTGGCCACGCCCATCACGTTGTAATGCGGCATCACGCGCTCGGCGCCGAGATAGCTCAAGGTCAGCAGCGAGCCACCCGGG
>JBBROR010000506.1:0-1949 GCA_038229175.1 Acetobacterales bacterium
CGGCGCATCACGATGGCCGATCCGTATCAGATGGGCTTCAGCCCGGACGGGAAATACCTGGTGGTGGCCGGCCTCGCACGCGCCCAGGTGGATATCTACGACGCGCGCAGCTATGCCCTGGTCAAGCGTATCGCGCTGAAGTCGATGCCGAGTCATATTGACTTTTCGCCGGATTCGGCCGCCGCCTTCGTCACCCTGCAAGGCACCGGCAAGCTGGCGGCGATCGACCTGCGCGGCATGGCCGTGCTGTGGACCGCCGATAGCGGGCCGGCTCCGGCCGGCGTGATGTATCACAACGGCCGCGTGCTGGTGGCCAACATGGGCTCGGACAACATTGCCGTGATGAACGCCAAAACCGGCGTCGTGGAGCGGCGGGTGGTGATCGGGCGCGGTGTGCACCAGTTGTTTCTCTCGCCCGACCGCAAGATCATTTATGTCAATTCGCGGGTGGACAGCACCACCACGGCGCTCGATCCGGTCACGTTGGCGCCGATCCGAGTCTACAAAGTGCCGGGTGGGCCTGATGACATGGTGTTCGCACCGGACGGCAAGATCTGGATCACCCTGCGCTTTGTAGCGAAAGTGGGCATTCTGGATCCGAAAACCGGTGCAGTGGAAACAATCGCGGCTGGTCGCAGCCCGCATGGCATCTATATTCAGGGCGCGACCAACAGCGGCGGAGCGCGATAGTGCAGAACCTCTCGGCCCCATTCGATTTGGCTGCCGGCTGGCTGCAGGAAAATGCCCTGCTGCCGCTGCTCTATCAATTCGACCTGATGCGCTGGGAAGAATGGTCGTTCGGCTGGGCGCTTTTCGCGGTTTATGGCGCGGCCCAGGTGGTGATCACCTATCTGATCTGTGTGCCGCTGGAGCGGTGGCGACCGGTGGAGACCTGGCCGGATCATAAATCCGAGGGTGTCGATATTCTCTACACGTTGATCTCCCGGGTGGGCCTGCTGCCCTTGGTGACATTCGTGCTGTTCTCCCAGGTGCAGATGAGCCTGAACGGCTGGCTGGCGGACCAGGGTCTGGTGGCGCCCACGCTGGAGCGCTTCGTGCCTTGGCTGCAGACCCAGCCGGTGCTGACCTTCCTGATCTATGCCGCGGTTCTCGATTTTGCCGAATACTGGCGCCATCGGCTCAGCCACGTGTTCAACTGGTGGTATTCGCTGCATTCGCTGCATCATGCGCAGCGGCAAATGACCTTCTGGTCGGACGATCGCAACCATATCCTCGACGATATCATCGGCTTTATCTGGTTCATGGCCGTGGCGCTGCTGATCGGCGTGCCGCCGCTGCAGTTCCCGATGCTGGTCTTGCTGCTGCGGCTGCTGGAAAGCCTGTCGCACGCCAACACGCGGCTGCGCTTCGGCTGGCTGGGCGAGCGTCTGCTGGTGTCCCCGCGCTTTCATCGCGCCCATCACGGCATGCTGGCCGCCGGTGTGCACAGCGTGAATTACGGGGCGGTGCTTCCCTGGTGGGACATGGTGCTGGGCACGGCGGATTTCTCGGCCGACTACGTCAAGACCGGGGATCCCACGGCAGAGGAGGCGTTGGCCACGGGTTCGTATTTCGCCCAGCAGCGTGCGGGGTTGCGGCGCATGTTGCACAGTGTTGCCGGTCATGCCGCCGGGGAGCCGGATGTGCCTTTGGTTCAGAAGCCGACCAGAAGCTGATCCAGCGCCCGCGTGATGGCGTCGTGCTCAGCTGTCGCCGACTTCAGTCCGCGGCGGACCTCTCCAGGCTGCCCAGAAGCTTGGCTTGCACTTCGGCGGCCAGCCTAGGGCCGTTATTGCGCAACCGATAGACATCCAGGTGCGGCATGATCCGTGCACTTGCCGTGCGCCTATTCGATCATGATGCGTTTGGGTTGCTTCACCCAAACGCATGAACATGATCGGTAAAACAAAGGCTAGAGTGGGGTGATTTTGACTCTACCCAAAATCATC
>JBBROR010000507.1:0-1948 GCA_038229175.1 Acetobacterales bacterium
ACGCGCGGCAAGGTCTGCGTCAGGTCGCCATTGCCCTCGTTGGTGACGATGACGCTGGACCCAGTCTCCGCGATCAAAAAATTCGCGCCCGTAATGCCCACGTCGGCGGCCAGGAACTTGTCGCGCAGCAGCACCCGCGCCTCGTTCTGGATGTCGGCCCGCTCGGCGAACACGCGATCGGCGGGCAGATGGGTGTGGACTTTCCGGAAACTTTCTTCCCAATCCTCGCGGTTGAGGTGAAAGGCCGGCCCGATGATGTGGCTTGGCGCCTCGTTGCGGATTTGCAGGATGTATTCGCCCAGATCGGTCTCGATCGGCACGATGCCGTGCTTTTCCAGATGCTCGTTGATCGCCAGTTCCTCAGACACCATCGACTTGCCTTTGGTGACGGTGCGCGCACCGGCAGCCTGGCAGATCTTCAGCACCGCATCGCGCGCATCGTCGGCGCTGCTGGCCCAGTGCACGTGGCCGCCAGATTCCAGAACCTTCGCCTCCCAGGCCTCAAGATAGAAATCCAGGTGTTCCAGCGTGTGGTTCTTGATGTCCCGGCCGATGTCGCGCAACTGCTCGAACTCGGGCAACGCCGCCACCGCCGCCGCGCGTTTGGCCGGATTTTGAGGCCGCGTTCGGGCCAGCGCCTTCTGCAGCCCAGGATCGGCCATCGCACGGGTGGCGTTCGCCTTGAAGGCCGGGCTGGTGGCAAGCATGGGATGAAACTCCGAAAGGTTGTTCAGTCTAGCCTTGAACCCGCCTGTGCGAGAAGCATGGTGAGGATCATCTGGGCCCGCCCGATCGCAAGTGAATAGTGGCCCTCGCCTGGCATGATCCTCAATGTGCTGCCGGCAATGCCGGAAAACGCCTCCGATGACTGCCACGGGATCAGCGGATCCTCGTCTCCCTGCCAGATCGTCGTGGGCACCGCGATATCCCGCGGCCGGAAACCCCACGGACGGCCGTAGCGGCCCGCATCGGCCACAGCGCCTTGCGCGGTGCGGCCAATCCCCTCGCGCATTGCGCTCAGCAACGTCGCGCGGCGATCATGGTTCATCACCTCGGCGTCCCGGCCTTTCAGCAGGCTGCCGAAGACCAGGTTTTCTGCCCAGGCCGGCGAAAGCAGAAGGCGCCGCGCCATCGCCATGGTCGGCCGCGCCATCGCCGGCCAGCGACCCAGGCGCATCAACAGGCCCAGCCCGCCGCGATCGACCCATTCCGGCGGTGGCACGGAGCTGACCAGCGCCAGGGCGGAGACCCGCTCGGGCATCAAGCGGGCACAGGCCGCCGCCAGCGGACCGCCACCGGACACACCGACGATCGGGAAGCGATTCAGCCCGAGGTGCGTCGCAAGTTCGCCAACATCGGCGGCGAGGTCCTGCCAGGTGGTGCTTCTCGGTGCCGGGTCCGACTGGCCATAACCTGGTCTGTCGAAAGCGATCACCCGCAGCTTCAAGGCCGGCATAAGCCCTGCTTCCAGTCTCGAACTCGGCCAGCCATGGCAGTAGATCACGGCAGGGGCGTCATCCGGCCCGAATACCTCGTAGCCGAGCACCCTTCCGCCGGAGAGAAGCACAGTGGCCGCGGTCAGGTTTTGCTCTCACCGATTGCCGGCAGCGTGCCCGCCATGCCGGCCAGCACCTCGGCGACGTGCCGGACATGGATCTTGCTGCCCTCGCGCGACAGGCGGCCGGCCATGTTGAGCAGGCAGCCCAGGTCGCCAGACAGCAGCGTATCAGCGCCCGTGGCGATGATGTCGGCGGTCTTGTCGCTGACCATGCGAGTGGAGATTTCCGGGTATTTCACACAGAACGTGCCGCCGAAGCCGCAGCATATCTCCGGCTCCTTCATCTCGACCATCGACAGGCCAGAGACCGATCGCAGCAGTTCGCGCGGCTGCGCCTTGATGCCGAGTTCGCGCAGCCCGGCGCAGCTGTCGTGATAGGTGGCCTTGCCC
>JBBROR010000508.1:0-1944 GCA_038229175.1 Acetobacterales bacterium
CGCGAATTGCTGACGCTGTGGGCGAGGCGCTTCTTGGCGTGCCACGATTTGCGCATGAAATTGGCGAAATTGGCGAAATCCCCACGCAGCAGGCACTCCTTCATGCCGATCGCATCGGCTTTGATCTCGTGCATGGCGTCCAGCGTGGTGGTGTTGGTGGTGCTGGTGAGGTTGTTGGTCTGCTCGGCGATGATGCTGGCCGAGGATCGTGAGACGCCGCTGTTGAACAGGACGAGAGAGGTTTCGAACTCCGACATGATCCAGTTCTTCACCCGCAGCGGATTGACGATCACGCGGTCGTGGGGGTGGAACTCCATAAAATTCACGCCGCCGAAGGTTGCTGCGTACTGGTCCTGGCGGCCGCCGCCGAGCCTGGCGTCGACGCGTTCGATCTCGAAGGCGAGATAGGCTATCTCGTATTCGCCCAACGGGAGGTTGAGCCATTCGACGAAGGCCTTGACCAGCGAGACCACCATGGTGCTTGACGTGCCGAGGCCGGAGCCGGGCGGGGCGTCGCAGAAGGTGGTGATGCGGCAGGGCAGGGGCCTGCCGCCGTTGTGGTCGGCCACCATCCGCCGGTAGACCGCGCGATGCAGGATGAGGGGATCGGCCACCTCCATCGCGGCGTCCGCCGGCGCCTCGAAATAGCCGTCGATGTCAGAGGCCTTGAACGACACGCGGCCGTTATCGGCGGGCTCGATGATGGTGTAGGCGTACATGTCGATGGTGACGTTGAGCACCGCGCCGACATGCAGGTCGCAATAGGGCGACACGTCCGTGCCGCCGCCGCCAAGGCCGAGGCGCAGAGGGGCGCGGGCGCGGATGATCATGGGCCACCTTGGGCGAGCAATGTGTCGAACCCGCGCAAACGCTGTGCCCACACGTAATCGGCCAGAACTCGCTTTCGTGCGGCGTGGCCAATCGCCTGGGCCTCGGGGGCCAGGGCGGCCAGGCAGGCATTGGCGAATTCGGCTTCTCCCGATGCGACCAGAACCTCCTGGCCATCCATGGCATCGATGCCCTCCAGCGCGTCTGGCGTTACCACCACGGGGCGCGCCAT
The DNA here is from genome assembly GCA_038229175.1 of Acetobacterales bacterium. Taxonomy (GTDB): domain Bacteria; phylum Pseudomonadota; class Alphaproteobacteria; order Acetobacterales; family Acetobacteraceae; genus CAIQQQ01. The sequence continues at coordinate 1,061 of JBBROR010000508.1, forward strand.
CGCCATGGCTTCGAGCACCTTGTTCTGGATGCCGCGGGCGATCCGCATCGGCGCCACGCCGGCGGTGGCGTGCGCCACGTAAGGCCGCACATCTGGCACGCGGCCAGTGACGAAGACGCCGTCGAGATCGGCTAGCCTGGCCACCGATGGCGCGGGGCTGGAGCCTACGATGTGGAACTGTGCATCGGGCCGCTCCTTGCGGATCATGGGCAGGATGCTGCGCGCGAACCACAGGACGGCGTCCATGTTGGGTGGGTAGTCCATCGTGCCGGTGAACACGTAGTTGGGCCGCTGCGTGTCGTAGACGGCTTCGTGGGACAGCAACGGATCGAAATAGACGGCATCGACACCAGATCCGATGGCGCGGATACGCCCCGTCTGTCCCGGTACTAGGCGTGTGAACAGCGCAGCCTCCTCGGTCGAGACGAAGGTGCTCCAGTCAAATTCCCTAGATATCCTGGCTTCGAGTTTGGCCGTCAGCTTCCATTCACGCCGATGCACCAGTCGCATTGGACCGGACCCTTGCTTGGCATAGGCGCGCCATTTTTCACTGTCCACGTCCATGAGATCGCACAGTCTCACCGGGGCTTTGTATCCATTGTCCAAGACATAGGGGGCCATGTTGGATGAGCAGATGAACACCGCCTGTGGCCTGATGTCGCGCAAGACGCCATCGACCCAGGCTTGCAGGCCGCGATCGTGAAAGAACGTGACGCTGAGCGGATCGCCGGTCAGCAGCCCGCGCAGGCAGGTTATTTTTGCCACCCTGCGATCAAGCGGGGCGAAATGCGACGAGGCGCACAGCGCGGCCACGGTGGGAATATGCTCGTTGTCGCGCGGATCGTCCACCAGACAGCCTAGATGCACCGTATAGTGCTCGGCCA
>JBBROR010000509.1:0-1938 GCA_038229175.1 Acetobacterales bacterium
CGAGACCCGAATGGCCCTGCATGTTGCCCTCACGCACCGCACCTCGTACCGATACGATCACGCGGTCATGCTTGGGCCGCAGACCATCCGGCTGCGCCCGGCGCCGCATGCGCGCACGCCCATCCTGGCCTATTCGCTGCAGATCTCGCCAGAGCCGCATTTTCTCAACTGGCAGCAGGACCCGCAGGGCAATTTTCTGGCGCGCGTGGTGTTCCCCGAGAAGGTGGCCCATTTCGACGTGAGCGTGGACCTCGTGGCCGACATGGCAACGATCAACCCGTTCGACTTCTTCCTCGAGCCCCAAGCCGAGGAATTCCCCTTCACCTACGATCCTGTGCTGGAGCAGGAACTGGCGCCATTCCGCAAATGCGCGCCGGTCGGCCCCCATTTGGCCGCGCTGATCGCCGCGGTGCCGCGCGAGAAGCGGCGCACCATCGACTTCCTGATCGACACCAATCGCATGGTGCAAGAGCGCACCGCCTATATCGTGCGTCTGGAGCCCGGCGTGTGGACGCCTGAAGAAACATTGGCCCACGCCAAGGGCTCATGTCGCGACTCCGCCTGGCTGCTGGTGCAGCTGCTCCGAAACATCGGCTTCGCGGCCAGATTTGTGTCTGGCTACCTGATCCAGCTTGTGGCCGACGTGAAGCCGCTCGGTGGCCCGGAAGGCCCCACCGCCGACTTCACCGATCTGCACGCCTGGGCCGAGGTCTATCTTCCCGGTGCCGGTTGGATCGGCATGGATGCCACCTCCGGCCTGATGACCGGCGAAGGCCACATTCCGCTCGCCGCCTCGCCGGAGCCGCAATCGGCGGCGGCGATCTCGGGCGGCGTGGAAAAGGCCGAGGTCGAATTCGATTTCGAGATGAGCGTGCGCCGCGTGCTGGAAACCCCGCGCGTGACGAAGCCCTACACCGACCGCCAGTGGCAGGACATTCTGTCAGCCGGCGCCCGCGTCGACCGGGCTTTGACCGCTGGCGATCTGCGCCTGACCTTGGGGGGTGAGCCCACCTTCGTGGCCGCCAACGACCCTGAAGCGGCCGAGTGGAACGTGGACGCGCTGGGGCCGACCAAGCGCGGCTATGCAGGCCGTCTGATGCGCAAGCTGGCACCGCTCTGGGCGCCGGGCGCTGTTCTGCATCACGGCATGGGCAAGCAATATCCCGGCGAGCCGCTGCCGCGCTGGGCGCTTTCGGCGCATTGGCGCGCGGATGGCGAGCCGCTTTGGCAAAACCCGAAGCTGTTGGCCGATCCCGACCGGGACCACGCCACCGCCACCGCATCCGATGCAGCGAATTTCACCGTGGCCCTTGCCGAGCGCCTGCAGGTCGATCCGTCGACGATCCTGCAGGGCCACGAAGACGTTCATTATTACTTATGGAAAGAGAACCGGCTGCCGGCCAACGTTGTGCTGGAGGCGAACAAGCTGGCCGACCCGTTGGAGCGGGCGCGCATGGTGCGCGTGTTCGCCCAAGGCCTCGCCTCGCCCGTCGGCAGCGTGCTGCCCCTGCGCCGCGTGGGCGATGGCGGCCAGCGCCGGTGGGAGACCGCAAAATGGTTTTTGCGCGGCGACACGATGTTCCTCGTCCCAGGCGATAGCCCGATGGGTTTCCGCCTGCCGCTGGAAAGCCTGCCCTGGGCCGATGGCAAGCTGGCCGAGCCGGTGTTCGAGCCCGACCCGTTCGCGCCGGTTGAGCCTTTTCCCAGCCAGCAGGCGATCCGCCGCTTCTATGCCGACCGCCCGCTCGGCCAAGCCGAACATGGCATCGAAAACTTTCAGCCTGTGCCGCAAGACATCCCCGAGATCGACAGCAGCGCGCATGGGCTGGTGCGCACCGCTTTATGCGTGGAGCCCCGCCACGGCATCATTCATGTGTTCTTCCCGCCACTCTTCGCCGCCGAGGACTGGATCGAACTGATTGCCGCTGTAGAGGCTAC
>JBBROR010000510.1:0-1936 GCA_038229175.1 Acetobacterales bacterium
CGCGATCGCCGAGGCGGCCAGCATATGGGGCATTCTGGACGATCGCCTCGCCCGGCAGGATTATATCGCGACCGGGACTTTCTCGTTGGCCGACATGACCTTCGGCGTGCACGTGCATCGCTGGCTCAACCTGGAGATTCCCGGCCGGCCGGACCTGCCGCATCTGGCGGCGTGGTATCAGCGTCTGCTAGAGCGCCCTGCCTTTAAGCAACACGTGGCGATCGTTATCACCTGATCTTGCGGCGGCCGCGCTATGCCTCGGTGAACTGAAGGGCGGCGAGGCGGGAGTAGAGCCCGCCTTGGTCGACCAGTTCAGCGTGCGTGCCGGTTTCCACGATGCGGCCCTGGTCCAGGACCACGATGCGGTCTGCGTTGCGGATGGTGGCGAGGCGGTGGGCGACGACGAGGGTGGTGCGGCCCACGGCCAGGGTGGCCAGCGCGTCCTGGACGGCGCGTTCGGCTTCGGCGTCCAGCGCAGAGGTCGCTTCGTCGAGCAGCAAAACCGGCGGATCGCGCAGCACAGCGCGGGCGATGGCGATGCGCTGGCGCTGGCCGCCGGACAGGCGGACGCCTTTCTCGCCGAGATACGTGTCAAGCCCCTGGGGCAGATCGTCCAGGAACGACGCGTTGGCAGCCCGCACGGCGGCCTCCACCTCGGCATCGCTGGCGTCCGGCCGGCCGTAGCGGATGTTTTCGCGGGCGGAGACGCTGAAGATCACCGGGTCCTGCGGCACCAGGCCGATGCGGGCGCGCAGGGCGGCGGGATCGACGCTTGCGATATCCACGCCGTCCATCCGCACGCGCCCGGATTGCGGGTCGTAGAAGCGCAGCAGCAGCTGGAACAAGGTGGTCTTGCCGGCGCCGGACGGCCCCACGATGGCGATTGTTTCGCCGGGCGCGATGTTCAGCGAGAAGTCGTGCAGGGCCGAGGTGTCGGGTCGGGCGGGGTAGCGGAAGGTGACGCGCTCGAAGCTGACCGCGCCGCGTGGTGGGGGCATGGTGGCCGGGTTGGCAGGCGATCGGATGTCCGGCACCTCGGCGAGCAGTTCGCCCACGCGCTCGGCGGCGCCGGCGGCGCGCTGCACCTCGCCCCACAGCTCGCTCATGGTGGCGCCGGCCGAGGCGAGCAGGATGGCGTAGAACACGAACGCGGACAGATCGCCGCCGGTGATGCGCCCGGCGATCACGTCGCGGCCGCCGACCCAGAGAGAGAAGGTGATGGCACCGAAGCCGAGCAGGATCACCATGAGAATCAACGCGGCGCGGGTGCGGACACGGGCCAGGGCGGTGGCCACGGACCGTTCAATTCCCTCCGCAAAATTCCGCCGTGCGATCGGCTCGTGGGTGAAGGCTTGCACGGTGCGCAGCCCGGCCAGCGACTCTTCGGCGGCGGCGCCCAGATCGGCGACCCGTTCCTGTGCGGCGCGGGACAGCTTGCGCTCACGCCTGCCGAAATAGATCAGCGGCCCGACCACGACGGGCACCACCAGCAGCACGATGCCGGCGAGCTTGGGGCTGGTGTAGAGCAGCATGCCGGCCGCGCCGATCATCATGATGGCGTTGCGCAGGTATTGGGACACCGCCGAGCCGACCAGGACCTGGAGCACCGCGATATCGGCGGTCATCCGGGCCAGGATGTCGCCGGTGCGTGCGGTTTCGAAGAACGCCGGCGACAGCGCGATCACGTGGTCGAACAGATCGCGGCGGATATCGGCGGCCGTGCGCTCGCCCAGCCAGGAGACCAGCATGAAGCGGGCATAGGTTGCCACGCCCAGCAGCGCCACGACAGCGAACATGATCGCCGCCGCACCGTCCAACTGGCTTTGGCTGCTGGCGGCAAAACCACGATCGATCAGGCGGCGCAGCCCCTGCCCCACCGCCAGAAGTAACCCGGCCGCCACGGCCAGCGCCACCCAAGCCCCCACCACCTGCCGGC
>JBBROR010000511.1:0-1933 GCA_038229175.1 Acetobacterales bacterium
AGACGTGATGGGCATTTTAATCTCACAACTCCATTTCTGGAGCGAACCCGTAACGCAAATTGGCGGACCCGAAACGATTCGAACGTTCGGCCTCTGCCTTCGGAGGGCAGCGCTCTATCCAGCTGAGCTACGGGTCCACTCCGTGATTGATAGCGCGAACCGGGGGCACGTGTCACGCCCCACGCGTCAGCTTTGCACGGCTAGCCAGTCCTTGGCCGCCTGGGTGGCAACGGCAGGGGGGCTGCCATGCAGGATGAACGCCGCCATATCGGCGTTGGGAGCAGCGCGGTTCAGGTCGCGCGGCAACAGATGGTAGCCCTTGGGGTAGAAGGCGCAAAAGGCATTGGGCGGCAATTTGCGCCAGACGGCAGCGGTGGCACGCTTTGGCACCAGGTCGTCTTGCCCACCATAAAGGAACAAGCCGGGCGCGGTGAATCTGGGGGCTGATGCGAGTGCCTCGTCCATCAGGTTCACCAGGCCGCGCAAGGTGTCGAACCGCGTGGTACGGATGGTCAACGGGTCGGTCGACAACCGGATCAGCGCCGCCATGTTATCTGATGGCGTAATCCTCACCGGGCCGCGCCCCACCGCCAGGCCGGGCACGAAAGTGGCCGCAAGCCACAGGCCGCCCTGCATCAGATAATTCATCCGCGCCCGCCCCCACACGGCCGGCGCGGACAGCACGTATCCGTCCACATCCGGGGCAAGGTTGGCGGCAGTGCACATCAGCACAGCCGCCCCCATGCTTTCACCGAGCAGAACCAGGCGCTTGCCGGGATGCTTCGCCCGCAACAAGGCCGCCATGTAGGCGGCATCGGCTGCCATGGCGTCAGCCCCCGCCCAAAGCCCACGACCAGAAGCCTCCCCAAAACAGCGCTGATCCGGCGCATAGATCAAAATACCCGCGGCGTTAAAATCCGGCGCCGGCACCTCCCACGCATCGCGGCTGTCGTTGAACCCGTGCAGCGCCAGCACGACCGCTGCGATCTCTCCGTCGGGCCACCACACGCGATACGGCAGGCGTGCACCATCTGGCATCACGAAAGCATCCGGCTCCTGGATCGGCGTCATGATGCTGGGTCCCGGCGGGGCGGCGTGCGAGACACAGCCGGCCAGGGCCGCAACACCCAGGATGGCAACGCGACGCGTGACGGGCGAGGTTGAACGCATTGATACCCTGGTTATCATGGGCGCTATCATCAGGACCATGGGTGACAGAATCTTTGCCTGCCAACACCACCCTAAGGATATGAAATGGCCGAAGCCGACGCCTCTCCCACCGAGACGATCCACGTGGACAACCGCACCGTGGCCTGCGACGGCGGCGATGGCGCGCTGGGCCATCCACGCGTGTTCCTGCGCATCCTGGACCAGGACGTGACATGCCCATACTGCTCGCGCCATTACGTGCTGAACGCGGGCGCCGGGCACGATGATGGACACTGATTCCACCCCGGCACAGCCGACCCTTCGCGCAGGCGCGCCGCTGCATCTCATTCTGATCGACGGCTCCGGCTTCATCTTCCGCGCGTTTCACGCCCTCCCGCCCATGACCCGGCCGGACGGCACGCCCGTGAACGCCGTGTTCGGCTTCACCAACATGCTGGCGCGCATGCTGAAGGACCATGTTGGCACCCATTTCGCCGTCATCTTCGACGCTGGCCGCACCACGTTCCGCAACCGCCTCTACGATAAGTACAAAGCCCAACGCCCGGAACCACCCCCTGAGCTGATCCCACAATTTGCCCTGGTGCGCGAAGCCACTCTGGCATTCGGCGTGCCGGCGATCGAACTGGCGGACTGGGAAGCCGACGACCTCATCGCCTCCTACGCCCGGGAAGTCTGCGAAATGGGCGGCCGCACCACCATCGTGTCGTCCGACAAGGATCTGATGCAGTTGATCCGCCCCGGCGTGGACATGATGGACCCCATC
>JBBROR010000512.1:0-1914 GCA_038229175.1 Acetobacterales bacterium
AGAGACACTGACCGGCTGGCGCCGGCGCGCCGAATGGGCGCACCGCAACCATTTCGAAGCCTTGCCCGGGTTCGCCGCCGCAGTTCTGGTCGCCCATGTGGCACACGCGCCGCAAGTGCAGGTCAACGTTCTCGCGGTGCTATGGGTCGTGTTCCGCGTGGCCTACACCGCCTGCTACGTCACAGACCGCGCCAGTTCCCGCTCCCTCATGTGGGCCGGAGCGTTCGTCTGCGTGATCGGTTTGTTCGTCGCAAGTGCGTGAGCCAGTGGGCTGAAGCCCACCCTACAAGCCGTAGGGTGGGCTTCAGCCCACGATGCTACTGCTTAGAACGTCGGCTCGATCGGACGCGCCACCACCGGCGCCTCGACTGCAGGCCGCGCCTCGGTGATCATCTCGATCCGACCGGTGATCTGGCCACCGTCTTCCACCTGCAGGCGACGGCAACGCGCCACGCCCAGCAGCTTGCCGGTGGCGCGCACGATCAAATTGCCGCGCGCGGTCAACGTGCCGTCGACGATGCCGGCAACTTCGGCGTCCTCAACCTCGATCTCGCCCTTGAACACGCCGCCGGGGGCCACCGAAAGCTCATGCGCGTGGATCATCGAGGCCTCGACGGTGCCTTCGACCACCAGGCGCTCCGCGTCCTGCACGGTGCCTTGCACCGAAATCCCGCGGCCCACGACGAGCGTACGGCGCTCGGCGGGATCGCGGCCAGATGGCCGGCCGGCCGGATTGGGTGGGCGCTGGGCCAAAGGCTGCATCGGCGTCTGCGGTGCGGGGGCGGCAGGAAAAGGCGGTCGGCTCATATTGGGTGCCTCCTTGGATGGGGTCGGGCGAAAAGGCGGCACGCCCAGCCCGGTATCGGCTGGTTTCGGAACACCGCCGGCGACATTGTCGCTTGGGCCGGCGGAAGCGGGTGAGGGCGCAGGACTTTCGGCCGGCGTCTCGACTGGTTTACGGCGCTTGAACACGGCCACTCCGTTCAAATATCTGATCGCGGGCCAGGATGGCCTAACACAGGGGCCATCCGCGGGACAACCCGACCCCTGGGCCCACCGCTCTCGGCGCCGGATGCGCCGAGTGCCAGGTGCAGCAGATGGACCATGGCCGCGACCCCCAAAACCGGTGCCAACAGGTTGAGGATCGGCACCAGCCCAGCCGCCGTCATCAGCGCGCCCTGGAAAAGCACCGGAACCCGCAGCCGGCGATAAAGGGCCAGCGCCGCCGGGCGATCCATCCGCAGCATCGCCACCGGCACGAACAATCCGCGGCCCACCGCCCACGAGGCGATCAGCCAGCCGATCGCCAGGCCCGTAACATGCGGCGGGATCAACGTGGCGACCAGCGCGATCGCCTGCATGGCCAGAACCTGCAATCCCAGGATCAGGCCATCATGGGCCTGTGACCACAGGCTGGCCGGAAGGCCGGGTGCCACGGCCGGATACCAGCGGGCTTCCACGGTGGCTGCGATGCGCTCGACGAACAGGGTGGCGATCACGGTTGCCAAAGGCAGGAACAGCCACAGCGACAGCACCAGCGTGCCCAACGCCCCGGCCGCGCCCGCCAGCCAGCCCAGCCAGCCAGGGCCAGACAACATTGCGTGACCGCCGTAGAAAATGCCCGCCGCCAGCAAGCCAAACGCCACCGCGGACCACACCACGCTGTGCATCACCACGCCCAGGAAGACGCGATCGCCCAATTGATCGATGGCACGCAGGGCAGGGGTCCAGAAGACGGAGCCGGGCATGGGCGAATAGCGTCCTTAGGTTGCCGCAAGGCGGGGGCGGTGATAGGCGGGCGCATCCTTACCGGAGAAATTCGAACATGTCCGCCACCGTCCCGCCCCGTTACGACATCCTCGGCATCGGCAACGCGATCGTCGACGTGGTGGCCCCGGTGCCCGAGCAGTTCAT
>JBBROR010000513.1:0-1912 GCA_038229175.1 Acetobacterales bacterium
AGATCACCAACCAGGCCGACCGTACGAAGCTGTACGAGCAGGCCCAGGTGATCATGCATCGCGAGGCGCCGTTCTTCCTGATTGCGCATTCGGTGGTGTTCGTGCCGATGCGTGCGAACGTGACGGGCTTCAAGATGAGCCCGCTCGGCACGTTCGAGTTCACCAATGTCGACCTGAAGTAATTGCTTCGATTTCTCCTGCGTCGGGTGACGCTGATATTGCCGACATTCATCGGCGTCACCCTTGCCAGCTTCCTCCTGATCCATGCGGTGCCGGGCGACCCGATCGAGGTAAGGGTGGGCGAGCACGGCATTGCGCCCGAGCGACTGGCGATGCTGCGCCATGAGTTTGGGCTGGACCAGCCTTTGTGGAAGCAGTTCCTTGACTATGAGGGGCAGCTTGCCACCGGGCATCTCGGCACCTCCACCGTCACCCATGCGGCGGTGTGGGACGAGTTTTTATCCTTGTTTCCGGCCACGGTGGAGCTTGGTGTGTGCGCGATGGTGTTCGCGCTGTGCATCGGGCTGCCGCTGGGCGTGATCGCGGCGGTGCGGCGGGGCACCGCGTTCGACTACGGGCTGATGGGAGTTTCCGTCACTGGGGCGTCGATGCCGATCTTCTGGTGGGGGCTGATGGTGATCCTCATCTTCTCAGTCACCTTGGAATGGACGCCGGTTTCGGGACGGGTCAGCGACATGTTCTATGTCGAGCCCTGGTCGGGATTCATGCTGATCGATGCCTGGTATTCCGACGATGACGGGGCGGTGCGCAGCGCGCTGTCGCATCTGATCCTGCCGACCATCGTGCTGGGCACCATTCCATTGGCAACGATTGCGCGGATGACGCGTTCGGCGATGCTGGAGGTGCTGGGCGAGGATTTCATCCGAACCGCGCGTGCCAAGGGCCTGTCGCCAAATCGGGTTGTTGTGGTTCACGCTTTGCGAAATGCCTTGATCCCGGTGGTCACGGTCGTGGGCCTGCAGGTGGGCTCGCTGCTGGGCGGCGCCATTCTGACCGAGACGATCTTCGCCTGGCCGGGCGTGGGGCATTGGCTGGTGGAGGCGATCCAGCGACGGGACTATCCGGTGCTACAAGGCGGCACGTTGCTGATCGCGGTGCTGGTGATGGCGGTCAACCTGGGGGTTGATGTGACCTACGGATTTCTCAACCCGCGCATTCGTCGATGAGGAATTTCTGGCGTGGCTTTGGCGAGAACCGCGGCGCGGTGCTGGGGCTCGGCTTGCTCGTTATCCTTATTTTCACGGCGATCTTTGCCGATGTCGTGGCCCCGTTCTCGCCGATCGAACAGTATCGCGATTCGTTTCTTGTACCGCCTGTATGGCAGGACGAAGGCAGCTGGACCTATATCCTGGGCACCGACGATGTCGGGCGCGACATGGTTTCGCGGCTGATCTATGGCGCACGTCTGTCGATCCTGATCGGACTTATGGTGGTGGCACTGTCGCTGACCATGGGCACCGTGCTGGGGCTCACAGCCGCGTTCGCCGGCGGCGTGGTGGATGTGCTGATCATGCGGGTGATGGACGTGGTGCTGGTGTTTCCCAGTATTCTCCTGGCTATCGTGATCGTGGCGATCCTGGGTCCGGGGCTTTTCAACGCAATGATAGCGGTGTCGATCGTGACGTTGCCAAGCTACACGCGGCTCGTCCGAGCCTCGGCCTTGTCCGAACTGGCGCGGGACTATGTAACGGCCACGCGCAGCGCCGGCGCGGGGACATTCAGGCTGATGTTTGACACCGTGCTGCCGAATTGCGCGGCGCCGTTGATCGTGCAGGCGTCGTTGGGGTTTTCTACTGCCATTCTCGATGCGGCGGCGTTGGGCTTCCTGGGGCTTGGCGCGCAGCCGCCGACTCCGGAATGGGGCACGATGCTGGCCGGCGCGTTGCAGTAT
>JBBROR010000514.1:0-1904 GCA_038229175.1 Acetobacterales bacterium
CACAAGGGTGATACCGGCGCAGCTTTCTGCCATGCGCGGTGCGGCGCGGATCGGCATCACGCTCGATCGCCCGCGCGCCGATGGCACGTGGCTCGCTCTGGCCCGCAATGCGCGCCGGCTGCGGGTGGGCGATACGCTGGATTTCAACGGTGCCTCCGCGTTTCAGGCCCAGGTAGTGGCCGCGCCTGAGGATGGCGCGGTGGCCCTGCGCTTCAATCTTGCAGGCCAGGCCTTCGACGATGCTCTGCGCCGTGCGGGTGCGTTGGCGCTACCACCTTATATCGAACGTCCCATCGGCCCTACGGCTGACGATGCGGCGGATTACCAGACGGTGTTCGCGCGGACCGATGGCGCCGTGGCGGCACCCACGGCAGGGCTGCACTTCACGCCCGGCTTGCTGCAAAGCCTCGATAACGCCGGCGTCTCCCGCGCCACTCTGACCTTGCATGTCGGCGCTGGGACGTTTCTGCCGATGCGGAGCGAGAACGTGGCCGACCATCACATCCACGCCGAGCGTGGTGCAATCACAGCTGAGACGGCCGCCCGTCTCAATGCGGCACGCGGAGAGGGGCGTCGCGTCGTGGCCGTCGGCACCACCAGCCTGCGTTTGTTGGAGGCTGCATCAGGGTCTTTTGGTACGAAGGCATTTCTTGGCGAAACCGACATCTTCATTCTGCCGGGCCATCGCTTCCATGGGGCCGACCTTCTGATGACGAATTTTCACCTGCCGAAATCCACCCTGTTCATGCTGGTCTGCGCCTTCGCGGGCACCGATCGCATGCGCGCCGCTTACGCCCACGCCATCGCGCAAGGCTATCGGTTCTATTCCTACGGCGACAGCTCGCTGTTGGAGCTCGCGGCATGAGTCTTTGCTGGACCCGCCACGCCACCGACGGCCAAGCCCGCGTTGGAACCTTGCAGACTGCGCATGGGGATGTGCCAACGCCGGTGTTCATGCCGGTGGGCACCGCCGGCACCGTGAAGGCGATGACGGCGGACTCCGTTCGCAGCACCGGTGCCAAACTGATCCTGGGCAACACCTATCACCTGATGCTGCGCCCCGGTGCCGATCGCGTGGCAGCTCTGGGTGGCCTACATAGGATGATGGATTGGCCGGGGCCTATCCTGACCGATTCCGGCGGCTTCCAGGTGATGTCGCTCGCCGGTCTGCGCAAGCTCGATGCCGACGGCGTCACGTTCCAGTCGCATCACGATGGTAGCAAACACCGCCTGACGCCGCAGATCTCGATCGAGATCCAGCACAAGCTGGACGCCACGATAACCATGGCTTTTGATGAGTGCACGAAATATCCCGCCACCGAAGACGAGACGCGGCTTTCGATGGAGCTGTCGATGCGCTGGGCCGCACGCTCCCGCGATGCCTTCGTCGCGCGGGCGGGCTACGGCATTTTCGGAATTGTCCAGGGCGGTGTTTTTCGCAACCTTCGCGAGAGATCCATACGGGAACTGACCAAGATCGACTTCGAGGGCTACGCCATCGGTGGGCTCGCGGTGGGCGAGGGGCAGGAGGCGATGTTCTCCGTTCTCGACTACTGCGCCCCCGCCCTGCCGGAAGACCGCCCGCGTTACCTGATGGGCGTTGGCACGCCGGACGATCTGCTGGGTGCCGTGATGCGCGGCGTGGACATGTTCGACTGCGTGATGCCCACCCGCGCCGGCCGCACCGCGCGGGCCTACACGCGCCGCGGCGTGCACAACATGCGCAACGCACGTTTTGCCGACGATGGCGGCCCGCTCGACCCCGGTTGCTCCTGCCCGCTGTGCACGAAGCACAGTCGTGCCTATCTGCATCACCTGTTCCGCTGCGAGGAAATGCTCGGGCCGATGCTGCTGACATGGCATAATATTCAATACTACCAGGACCTGATGGCCGGCATGCGCGA
>JBBROR010000515.1:0-1900 GCA_038229175.1 Acetobacterales bacterium
CGGCTGGAGATGTGGCTGGGAAGGGTGGCGATGGTGAAGGCCTTCGGGTCCAGATGCTCCGTCAGGTCCTGCCAGGCCAGCGGGGTTGCCACCGTGGCGCCGGGGCGGGCGCGGGGTGAGAACGAGGCGATGGCGGTGGCGCCCGGGCCGTTGCGCAGCCAGTCGATGAGGATGCGGCCGCGGCGGTCGGCGATTTTGGTGTGGGCAAGAAAGCGTTTTGGTTCCTCGGCGCTCACGTGTTCAGCGAAGCCGCGGCAGAAGACTTTGGCGGTGGGCCAGTCGGCGGACCGGGCCAGCGGCACGACGACGTGTAGGCCCTTGCCGCCGCTGGTTCGGCAGAAGCTTTCGAGGCCGAGCGTTTCCAGCCGCGCACGGATGTTGTGCGCGGCTTGCACGATTTCGGTCCATGCCACGTCTTCGCCGGGGTCGAGGTCGAACACCAGGCGATCCGGATGCAGCGGGTCGGCCTCGTCGGCGCCCCAGGTGTGCAGCTCGATCGCCGACATCTGGGCCATTGCAATGAGGCCGGACACATCGTCGATCGCCAGATACGGCTGCTTGTCGCTGGAGGCTTCGCGAATGGGTGCCGGCATGAAGCCGCCGCGGTGCTTTTGGAAAAACTGCTCGCCTTGGATGCCGTCGGGGCAGCGCAGGATGGCCAAAGGCCGGTGGGCGATGCCGGGCAGTGCGACTTCGGCCATGGAAAGCCAATATTCGGCGAGGGCGAGCTTGGTGATGCCCGGCCAGAGCTCGCGGTCTGCGTGGCTGATATGGATGCCAGCGATATCCATGCCAGCAGGCTTCGGGGCGTGGGCCATGACGATCTTCGATGTTTTTGCGGGGAAGGCTCGCGCGGCGGGCTCGTGCGGAGCCGGGTGGTCGCGCGTTACATCGCGGGCCGGTTTGTCCTCGCGTAGGCCGAGGAAGACGGGGTGACGCAGCCTGCCGTCGTTTGACCATGCGGTGAAACTGATTTCCGCCACAAGTTCGGGGCGAACCCAGGTGATGCCGCAGGGTGGCTTTTGTCCTGATACGATCAGTTCGGGTGCTTCAGGCAGCGCGAGCGGATCGAGCCTGGCACGCAGGGATGCCAGAACCGCATCGCTGAACCCGGTGCCGACGCCGCCGGCGTAATGGAGTGCGCCTTGGGCGTCGTAGGTGGCGATCTCTAGGGCTGCGAAGCCGATGCGAGCTTTGGCAGGCTTGGTCCAGCCGATGATGACGAATTCGGCGCGGCCGAGGTTCTTGATCTTCACCCAGGAGGCGTTTCGCCCGGCACGGTAGGGGGCATCGCGGCGTTTCATCACGATGCCTTCCAGGCCGGTTTTGGCAGCGAGGCTGAAGAGCTCGGCACCGTCGCCTTCGTGATGATCGCTGTAGCGCAGGCTGCCTTTCCAGTCCGAGACTTTTCGCAGCAGGGATTTGCGATCGTCCAGCCGGCAGGGGCGCAGGTCCCAGCCATCGAGATGCATCAGGTCGAAGGCGTAGAAGAGCAGATCGCGATCCTGGCCAGTGGACAGAGCATTCTGCAGGCAGCCAAAATCGGAGACTCCGTTGGAGCGCTGCACCACCAGTTCGCCGTCCAACATGGCCGATTGCAGCTTCAGCTTTGCGAAAGCCTGGGCGAGATGGGGCATGCGCGCGGTCCAGTCCTGGCCCTGCCGCGTGAGCAGGCGGACATGGCCGTGATCGATGCGCGCGATGAGGCGGTAGCCGTCGAATTTGAGTTCGCTGATCCAATCGTCGCCGGAACGCGGTGCGGCCTCGGTGACGCAGAGCTGTGGTTTTTGCGCCATCGGCAATGCTGCGCGGATCGCGCCTGGGATTGGTGCAAGATCTGCCGTTGAGCCTGGCAAATCGGCGTCACCGTCTTTGCGGGCCGCATCGTCGGCGTCTTTGA
>JBBROR010000516.1:0-1877 GCA_038229175.1 Acetobacterales bacterium
GCGCGAGATGCTGGGGCATATTCTTGCGGACCGGTATCTGGGCCCCACGACGCGGCCCACGGCAACGCTGCTGCAGGACTGGCTGACACAATGGTCGGGCCAGCCGGATGCGCGGGCCATGCACAGCCTGCTGCTGGCGCGTCTGCCGAAAGGTGCCACGCCGCCGCCTGCCCCGGATCGGCCGAGGCTGACTCTGGTTGCTGCGCCCGACGGGCAGACACCGGTGCCTGAAGAGAGTGAGCCAGAGACCTTTACCCTGGCCCGCAATCCCAGCCTGGATCGCTCGGTGCGCGACGCGGCGCGGACGCGGGGTGCTGCGGCAGTTGAGAAACTGCTGGCAAGCGCCGCCCGGCTGCCACCAGCCTATGATTCGCAGTTGCGCGGCGAGGCGGCGCAGATCCTGTTCACGCTCAATCACGATGCCGAAGCCTATAGCCTCGTGAAAGCGGGGATGTGGGCATGTGCGAGCACCGGCTGTGAGCAGGCCGCCCTTGCAGGGCAGATGGCGGGTCTTGCGGCTTGGCGTATGGGGCGAGCGGATTTGGCCCGGCCGATGTTCGAGGTTGCCTGGAAAGCCTCCCTGACGACGGCAGCTTTGCGCAGCGCTTCGGCGTTCTGGGCGGCGCGGGCCCAGTTGCGCACCGGCCATGCCGCGGGATACCGACCGTGGATGACGCGCGCCAGCGCCGAGCCGCGCACATTCTATGGACTTTTGGCGCGCCGCACCCTGGGGCTGGGCTTCGGCGTCGCACCCGGCGGTCAGGACGCGCGAGAGCTGCTCACCGAGGCGGATATCGAGGCCGTGGCCGCCACCCCCGAGGGGTTGCGGGCCTACGCTCTGCTCCAGGTGGGCCAGGTCAGTCGTGCAGAAGCGGAACTGCGCCAGCTCTGGCCAAGCACCGATCTGCGGCCGGAGCTGGGGCGCGCCATCCTGTTGGTGGCGCAAAAGGCCGGGCTGGTGCAGCTGTCGGCCCAGCTCGCCGATATCCTACAAGCTCGCGACGGCCGCCCGCGGGAGGCCACCCGCTTTGCTGTGCCGCGCCTTTCGCCGGATGGCGGCTTTCGAATTGATCCTGCGATGGTTTATGGCATCACCAAGACCGAATCGAATTTCAACTCCGGGCTGGTGTCATCCGCCGGCGCCACCGGGCTGATGCAGATCATGCCCGATACCGCCAGTTTCCTGTCCGCTAAACTGTCCGACGCGCCCCATGGCAGCCTGCGGGACCCCGGCACCAACCTGGCATTGGGCCAACGCTACATCGCCTATCTGGCGCAGCATGAGGCCGTGGGCGGTAACCTGCTTCGCCTGCTGGCGAGCTACAACAGTGGGCCTGGCAGCTTTGGACGATGGGGGCCGAATATGGTCGACCAGGGCGACCCGTTGCTGTTCATCGAGTCGATTCCGGTGGATGAGACGCGCGCCTTCGTGCCGCGCGTGCTGACCTACACGTGGATCTATGCGGCACGCATGCATCTGCCGACGCCCAGCCTGGACGAACTCGCCGCAGGCGTGTCGCCGCGCTATCATGCATTGGCAAGTTTGCAGGACCCGCCGCCCCGTCTGCATTGAACAACGGGTAGGCGGCCTGATCGTTCAGGGAACACAGCATGGCCCGGCTTGACGAGACCCGCCCCTTCATCGCCTGCAACATCGCCGTGCTGACGGTGTCGGACACCCGTACGTTAGCCAACGACACGTCTGGCGACACGCTCGCAGCCCGGGTAAGTGCCGCCGGACATGTAGTGGCGGTGCGCGCCATCGAACGCGACGATGCCGATATGATCACGGTTCTTTTGAAACGATGGATCGTTGATCGATCGATTGACGTGGTCATCACCACAGGCGGCACCGGCATCACCGGGCGCGATGTGAC
>JBBROR010000517.1:0-1868 GCA_038229175.1 Acetobacterales bacterium
GATGCCGAGAGCATCACGGCGGGGCTGGACCAGATCACCGCCGAGATCGAGGCCGGGCGGTTTCCGTTCACGACCGATCTCGAAGACATTCACATGAACATTGAGGCGCGTCTGACCGATCGCATCGGCGAGGCCGGCAAGCGTCTGCACACCGGGCGCAGCCGCAACGACCAGGTGGCCACCGATTTCCGACTGTGGGTGCGTGATGCGATCGACGGGATTGACGGGCAGATCGCCGATGTGATGCGGGTGCTGGCCGCGCGCGCCGTTGAGCATGCCGCCGATCCGATGCCGGGTTTCACCCATCTGCAGACCGCCCAGCCGGTGACGTTCGGGCATCATATGCTGGCTTATGTGGAGATGTTCGCGCGCGACCGGGGCCGGCTGGCCGATTGCCGGCGCCGTTTGAACGAGTGCCCGTTGGGGTCCGCCGCGCTTGCCGGGACGTCGTTCCCGCTCGACCGCGATATGACGGCCCGTTCGTTGGGTTTCGACCGGCCGACCGCGAATTCGCTGGATGCCGTTTCGGACCGGGATTTCGCGCTGGAGTTCCTGTCTGCCGCCGCCATTTCGTCGATGCATCTGTCGCGGCTGGCGGAGGAGATCATCATCTGGTGCAGCGCGCCGTATAGCTTCATCCGGCTGTCGGACGCGTTCACCACCGGCAGTTCCATCATGCCGCAGAAGCGCAATCCGGATGCGGCCGAGCTGGTGCGGGCAAAGACCGGTCGGGTGACGGGCGCGCTGGTTGGGCTGCTGATGGTGATGAAGGGCCTGCCCTTGGCCTATGCAAAGGACATGCAGGAGGACAAGGAGCCGGTGTTCGACGCGGCCGATGCCTGGACGCTATCGCTGGCCGCCACCGCCGGCATGGTGCGGGACATGACGCCGAACCTGGCGCGGCTGCGGGAGTTTGCGGGCTCTGGCTTTGCCACGGCCACGGATCTGGCGGACTGGCTGGTGCGTGTGCTGAAGCTGCCGTTTCGCACCGCGCATCACGTCACGGGCCGGCTGGTGGCGTTGGCGGAGGGGCGCGGCATTGATCTGGCCGGGCTGTCGCTGGCGGATATGCAGGGTGTGGCGCCGGGCATCACCCAGGACATCTTCGGCGTGTTGACGGTGGAGGCCTCGGTGGCGTCGCGCACCAGCTATGGCGGCACGGCACCGGCCAATGTGGCGAAGCAGGCGCAGCGTTGGACCGAGGCGCTGGCATGAGGATCGTTGTAGCCTTGTTGCTGGTTCTCGCTGTCACCGCATGTGGCAAGCGGGGGCCGCCGGTGGCGCCGGGGCCTGCCGATCAGATCACATATCCCAAGGCATATCCCGCCAGCTGACGCTGGTTTTGCAACTATTTTCGAGCAGTGACGTTGCCGGACGTTGGCCTTGCACCAGCGAGGCTCGTGGCCCAGGATTATGTCGATGAAGTTTCGTGCCCGCCTCGTGACGTGTGCCGCCTTGTCCGCGATGGTCATGCTGGCCGGCTGTGGCGATTTTTACGGCAAGCCCCGTGGTACTGTGGACAACAACGCGCTGACCCGCGCGGTCGACCGGGCTGCCGGCACCAATAAATCGAGCGAGAACCCGATCCATACGGAAAGTACTGCCGTCGGTCGCACGCTGAACAAGCTGACGCCGTAATATCCGGGTTGGCCAGACCTATGGATTGAAGTGGGGTGCTGCGTTGCACTAGGTTTGGCCCATGGCCACACCCGCACCTCTGTCTTCCATCCCCGATCCGTCCGACATCGACCTGATCGCCGCTCGCCCGCATCTCACGCGTCATGCGATGGACGGGCTGCTGATGGATGGGGTGCCGCTCAACGCGATCGCGGATGCTCTGGGCACGCCCACCTGGGTGTATTCCGCGC
>JBBROR010000518.1:0-1863 GCA_038229175.1 Acetobacterales bacterium
CACGAAAATCGTCGCCCAGCGCGTCGCGGGTGAGGGGATCGAGCGCGCCGAACGGCTCGTCCATCAGCACGATGCGCGGCTTTGCGGCGAGCGCGCGCGCCACGCCGACGCGCTGGCGCTGGCCGCCGGAGAGTTCGTGCGGCAGGCGGTCGCGATATTGCGCGCCGTCGAGCCGCACCAGATCGAGCAATTCGTCGACGCGGGCGGAAATCTCGGCCGCTTGTGTACCCAGCAGTTTGGGCGTGATGCCGATATTGCCGGCGACGCTGATATGCGGAAACAGCCCGCCGCTCTGAAACACATAGCCGATCCGCCGCCGCAGCCCAATTGGATCGGCGTTCCTGATATCCTCGCCCTCGACCGTGATCGAGCCGCCGTCCACCTCGATCAGCCGATTGGCGAGCCGCAGCAGCGTGGTCTTGCCCGAGCCGGAGCCACCGACGATGGCCAGGAACTCGCCCTCGGCAACGCAAAGCGAGACATCGTCGACCGCCACCACGCGCGCCGTGCCACGGCCCGCGAAGCTCTTGGCGACATGCGCATAGGCGATCAGGGGTGGGGTGGGCATGTGGTCCCTCACCCTCCCCTGGTGTTCAGACCGGAGACAAGGTGGACAGGTGTTCGGAGACATCGTGGACACTTTCGACAGCAAAGCAAGGAGGCTGTCGGATGCCGTTCCACGAGGTTTCCCGGATGGACGCACGATCGGAGTTTGTGATGCTGGCCTCCCAAGAAGAAGCCAACATGCGGCAGTTGTGCCGTCGTTTCGGCGTTAGCCCGACGACCGGCTACAAGTGGGTGGAGCGTTGGCGGACAGCGGGTAAAGCCGGGCTTGCCGAGCAATCTCGCCGGCCGCAAAGATCGCCGGCGCGCAGCGCTGGGGCGACGGAGGCTGCCGTGCTCTCGGTGCGAACCGAGCATCCTGCTTGGGGCGGGCGGAAGATTGCCAGGCGACTGAAGGATCTGGGGCAGGCCGCCGTTCCGGCGCCCTCGACGGTGACGGCGATCCTGAAGCGGCACGGGGTCGAGTTGGGCGCGCATGGTGGTGGCCAGTCTGCCTTCACGCGCTTCGAGCGGGCGCGGCCGAACGAGTTGTGGCAGATGGACTTCAAGGGCCATGTGGCCCTGCACACCGCTGGCCGGCTTCATCCGTTGACCGTGCTGGACGATCACTCGCGCTTCGCCGTGGTGCTCGCGGCCTGCACCAACGAGCAGACCGAGACGGTTCGCCAGCAGCTCATCATCGCCTTCCGCCGCTACGGCTTGCCCGAGCGGTTGATCACTGACAATGGTTCGCCCTGGGGCGACGGACCAGGCAGCCCGTTCACGCCACTCGGAGTCTGGCTGATCGAGCATGGCATCAGGATCAGCCATTCGCGGCCTTATCATCCCCAGACCATGGGCAAGGACGAACGCTTCCATCGCAGCCTCAAGGCCGAGGTGCTGTCCGGACCGCCCTTCGCCGATCTCGCCGCTGCCAGGCGCGCCCTCGATTACTGGCGCACCGTCTACAACACGCAGCGACCGCACGAGGCGCTTGAGCTCGCTGTCCCGGCCAGCCGCTATCAGCCGAGCCCGCGCGACTATGTCGAGAACATCCCACCCTTCGAATACGCGCCAGGCGACATCGTGCGCCGCGTCCAGCAGGGCGGCCACGTCAGCCTCCTCGGTCGCAGCCTGAAAGTTCCGAAAGCCTTCCGCGGCAAACCTGTTGCGTTCCGTCCTACCACCGAGGATGGCGTCTTCAGCGTCGTCTTCAGAACCCAAACCATTGCAACCGTCGACATCCGCCCTCTCGACGCCGCGCCCGAAAGTGTCCACGATGTCTCCGAACACCTGTCCGCCTTGTCCTCGGTCTGAACA
>JBBROR010000519.1:0-1862 GCA_038229175.1 Acetobacterales bacterium
GGGCTTCGTGAAGCCGATCCGTCAGGCCGTGGCAATGATGCCGGTCGAACGCCAGACCCTGCTGTTCTCCGCCACCATGCCGCCGGCCATCGCCTCGCTCGCCGCCAGCCTGCTGCGCAATCCCGTCCGCGTTGAAGTGACACCGCCGGCGACCACCGTGGCCCGCATCGGCCAGAGCGTGATGTTCGTCGATTCCGGCAACAAGCTCACCTTGCTCAAGCACCTGATCAAGTCGGATAAGGTCAGCCGCGCCATCGTGTTCACGCTCACCAAGAGCACCGCCAACAAGGTGGCCGAGGCGCTGAGCGACGCTGGCGCGAATGCCGAGGCCATTCACGGCAACAAGTCCCAGGGCCAACGCGAGCGCGCCTTGGCCGGCTTCAAGGCCGGCGGCGTGCGCGTGCTGGTGGCCACCGACCTCGCCTCGCGCGGGATCGACGTGGACGATGTGAGCCACGTGTTCAACTACGACATGCCGAACCTGCCCGAAAGCTACGTCCACCGCATCGGCCGCACCGCGCGCGCCGGCCGCGACGGCCTGGCCGTCAGCCTGTGCGAGCCGGAGCATCGCGCCTGGCTGGCCGGCATCGAGCGCGTGATCGGCCAGGCTGTGCCGATTTCGACGGACCATCCATATCACTCGGAGGCCGCGCGGCTGTCCACGATGCGTCCGCCTGTCATGGGTGGCCAGCGCAACGGCGGCGGCGGCTCGCGCAACCAGGCGCCATCGCGTGGCCAGCCGGCGCGTCCGCAACAGAGCCAGCATCGCCGTCCGCGTTAAGCATTCGGGCCCATCATTCCATGCGGAATGATGGGCCCGCCGCTACGCCGCTTTCGCCTCCTGAACCAAGCGGTTCAAATTCCCCAGCACATCCCGCGCCATCTTCACGCGTTCCGCCACGTTCATGTCGCGCACGATGGCCAGCTTGTGATCCGGCCGCAGCCTCACCAGACCAGCCTTCTTGCCCAACCACGTGATCAGGCCTGCGGGATTGCGGAACTTGTTGCCGCGAAACGACAGCACCATGCCCTTCGGCCCGGCATCCAGCTTTTCGACGCCGCTCTCCCGGCACAGCCGTTTCAACGCCACGACCTGCAGCAGATTGCCGACCTCCTCCGGCAGATCCCCGAAGCGATCGACCAGTTCCGCCGCCATTGCCTCACTCTCGGCGTCATTGTCCAGCGCGCCGATACGGCGATACAGGCCCAGCCGGACCGGCAGCTCCTTCACGTACGTCTCCGGGATCAGCACCGGCAGGCCGAGGCCGATATTCGGGGTCCAATCGCGCGACGCCGCCTTTTTACGACCTTTTTCGGCCCGCATGTCGGCCACGGCGTCTTCCAGCATCTGCTGATAAAGTTCAATGCCAACCTCGCGGATGTGGCCGGACTGCTCGTCGCCCAACAGATTGCCGGCGCCGCGAATATCCAGGTCGTGGGATGCCAGGGTGAAGCCGGCGCCCAGATTATCGAGCGTCTGCATAACCGTCAGCCGCTTCTCGGCCGCCACCGACAGCGCGTTGGTCGGCGGCCACGTCAGATACGCGTAGCCCCGCTGCTTGCCGCGCCCCACGCGACCGCGCAGCTGGTAGAGCTGGCCGAGGCCAAACATCTCCGCACGATAAATGATCATCGTGTTGACCGCCGGCATGTCGAGCCCGGATTCCACGATGTTGGTGGACAGCAGCACGTCAAACTTGCCGTCGCCGAACTCGGTCATCACCCGTTCCAGCTCGGTCGGCGCCAGGCCGCCATGCGCCTGCACGGTGCGCGCCTCAGGCACGATCTCGGCCAGGCGTTTGGCCATGCGCGCCAGATCCTCCACGCGCGGCACCACGCAGAACACCTGTCCGCCGCGGAAC
>JBBROR010000520.1:0-1862 GCA_038229175.1 Acetobacterales bacterium
ACCGCGGTGCCAGATCGCATCCGTCGCAAGCTGCGCGAGGGGTTGCATCCATCGCGGGACGATCAGGTTGAATCGCAGCGCATCCTGAACGCGCGCGGGCTGGCCGTGCCGCATTGGCCGGTGGAATGGGGCGGTCAACCATGGACCCCGATTCAGACATACATCTATCAGGACGAGCTGCAGCAGGCGTCGGTGCCCTACCCGCTATCGTTCAACTGCGCGATGGTGGGGCCTGTGATCGCCGAGTTTGGCAGCCAGGCCCATAAGGAGCGGTTCCTGGCGCGGGCGGCCAACCTGGACGATTGGTGGTGCCAGGGGTTCTCAGAACCAAATGCTGGCTCCGACCTCGCCTCGTTGCGCACCACCGCGCGGCGTGAGGACGATTGTTGGATCATCAACGGGCAGAAGACCTGGACCACGCTTGGCCAGTATGCCGATTGGATCTTTGTGCTCGCGCGCACCAA
The DNA here is from genome assembly GCA_038229175.1 of Acetobacterales bacterium. GTDB lineage: Bacteria > Pseudomonadota > Alphaproteobacteria > Acetobacterales > Acetobacteraceae > CAIQQQ01. The sequence goes on from JBBROR010000520.1 coordinate 465, forward strand.
CGGCGCGGTCAAGAAGCAGGAAGGCATCTCGTTCATCCTCGTCGACATGAAGACGCCGGGTGTGACGGTGCGGCCGATCCAGACGATCGACGGCGGGTTTGAGGTGAACGAGGTCTGGTTCGACGAGGTGCGCGTTCCGTATGAGAACCTGGTCGGTCAGGAGAACAAGGGTTGGGACTACGCCAAGTTCCTGCTCGGCAACGAGCGCACGGGCATTGCACGCATCGGCATTTCCAAGGCGCGGCTGTTGCGCATCCGCCAACTGGCGGCGATGGAGCGGATGGGCGAGGGCAAGCTGATCGACGACCCGCATTTCCGCGAGAAGCTGGTAGGCGTGGAGGTCGAATTGAAGGCGCTCGAAATGACCCAGCTGCGCGTGGTGGCGCAGGAACGCTCGCTCCCGCGGGGCAAGCCAAATCCGATGAGCTCGGTGCTGAAGATCAAGGGCAGCGAACTGCAGCAGGCCACCACCGAGCTGATGATGGACGTGATTGGGCCGTACACGGCGCCGTTCTTCACCGACGAGGAACTGGAGGGCCGCAACGAGCCGCCGATCGGGCCGGACGACGCAGCGACGGCAGCGCCGATGTATTTCAACTGGCGCAAGATCTCGATCTACGGTGGCTCCAACGAGATCCAGCGCAACATTCTCGCCAAAGCTGTACTGGGTTTCTGACCAATGGATTTCGACCTCACCGACGACCAGCGCATGCTGAAGGATTCCGTGGACCGCCTGGTCGCCGACACGTATGGCTTCGAGCAACGCAAGCAGATTGTGAAATCTCCCGAGGGCTGGAGCCGGGCCAACTGGAAGCGGCTGGCCGAGCTGGGCCTGCTGGGGGTGAACCTCACCGAGGACCAGGGCGGCTTCGGCGGCGGGCCGGTGGAGATGATGCTGGTGGCGGAGGCCTTCGGACGCGGGCTGGTGGCCGAGCCGTTCTTCGCCACCTGCGTGCTCGGCGCTGGGCTTTTGCGCCATACCGGGCAGATCGATGACGTGGCGGCGGTGGCGGCAGGCGAAATCCTGCTGGCATTCGCGCATCACGAGCGGCACGCGCGCTACGATCTTTCGCATGTGACGACATCGGCAATGCGGATGGGCGATGCGTGGGAGATCACCGGCGAAAAGAGCCTCGTGCTGCATGGCGACTGCGCGGACAAGATCATCGTCTCGGCGCGGGTGTCGGGTGCGGTCGGCGATGCGGCTGGTATCGGGCTCTTTGTGGTGAATGCGGCGGGCCTGGCGCGTCGCGGCTATCCGACGCAGGACGGGCTGAGGGCGGCTGAGATCAGCTTCGAGGGCACGCGGGCGGAAGCGGTGCTGAGCCTGGACGCATTTCCGATCATCTCACGCGTGGTGGACGAGGCAATCGCCTTCCTGTGCGCGGAGGCGGTGGG
>JBBROR010000521.1:0-1850 GCA_038229175.1 Acetobacterales bacterium
CAACGCGATGCCGCGGGTGATACTGGCGCCGATCTTTGCGATGTGGTTCGGGCTTGGCATGGGCAGCAAGGTGGCGCTGGGGTTTACGCTGGTGTTCTTCATCGTGTTCTTCAACGTGCTGCAAGGCGTGCGCGAGGTGTCTCCGGTGGTGTTGAACGGCACGCGCATGCTGGGCGCCACGCGGGCGCAGCTACTGCGGCACGTGTATCTGCCGGCGGCGATGAGCTGGGTTTTCAGTTCGCTGCACGTCTCGGTGGGCATGGCGTTCGTGGGCGCGGTAATTGCGGAATATCTCGGCTCGGCGCGTGGCGTGGGCTACCTCATTCTGCAGGCGCAGGGCGTCTTCGACGTGGACAGCGTGTTTGCTGGAATCGCCGTGCTTACCACCTGTGCGCTGGTGTTGGACACCATCGTGACCGTCGCCGAATCTCGCCTTCTCGTCTGGCAACCGCGTGCGGACATTCCGCGCGACAACTGAAGTCTATCCGCGGGCAAACCGCGCAACGGAAGGAAAACGACCATGTTCAAACGCCGCACGCTGATCGCCGCCGGTTCGCTGCTTGCCATGCCGGCGTTGGCGCAAAGCCGCACCAAGGTGCGGTTCGCGGGCGGTGGGATCGCGCTTTACGGCTACATGCCGTTTTTCGTGGCCATCGGGCAGGACCTGTTCGCCAAGCACGGGCTGGACCCGGAGGTGGCGATGTTCCCGGGCGGGGCGCTGGCGATGTCTGCCGTGCTGGGCGGGTCCAGCGATATCGCATGTGGGTTTTACGAACACACGATCCAGATCGCGGCCAAGGGCGGCAAGCTTACGGCATTTGTGCTGCAGGCACAGAATTCCGGTCTGGCGCTGGGAGTTCGGAAGGATCTGGCGGGGGAGATCAAGACCGCCGCCGACCTCAAGGGCCGCAAGATCGGCGTGTCCGCGCCGGGTTCTTCGACGCATCTATTCGCCATGCAGCTGATGGTGAAGGCGGGGCTGAAGCGCACGGACGCGGCGGCAATCGGCGTGGGGACGACGCAGACGGCGATGGCGGCGTTTCAGAGCAAGCAGATCGACGCGCTGTCGCTGTTTGACCCGATCATCGCCGATCTTGAGAGCCGCGGCGAGATCGTGCTGCTGGCCGATGCGCGCGACACCGCTGGCAGCAACGCGATCTTTGGCGGGCCTTATGCCTCAGGCTCGCTTTATGCCGAGAGTGCGTGGCTGGCGAAGAATGAGGAGACGTGCCGCAAGGCGGCGGCTGCGATTGTGGAGGCTGTGGTCTTCCTTAAATCCGCCACACCCGAGCAGGCGATCGGTGCGCTGGGCAAGGGGATGTGCTTCCTCGATGCAGGTGTGTGCAGCAGCGCGTTCACGCGCAATCGCGAGGCGTTCAATCACAACGGCAAATTCACCATGGAGCAGGCCGAGACGGTGAAAAGGATGCTGGCCGGGTTTGATCCGGCGATCGCTACGGCGAATGTGGACCTGGGGCCGACGTTCACGAACCGGCTGATCTGATGCCAAAGCCTGTTGATCGCGGATTTTCTGCGATCAACAGGCTTTCGAACTGGCCTCAGAAATTCTCGACCCAGGGCCGCAGTTCGATTTCCCAGGTCCAAGCGCTGCGCTTTTGCCGGGCGAGTTGCAGATACGCCTCGGCGATCGCGTCTGGGTCGAGCAGGCTGTCCGGCCGATCCAGCGGCACGGGCCGACGATCGGAGCGTATGCCGCCGTCGATCACCACGTGGGCGACGTGCACGCCTTGCGGCGCCAGTTCGCGGGCCATGCTTTGGGCCAGGCCGCGCAGGGCAAACTTGCCCATCGCGAAGGCGGCGGAGTTTTTGTAGCCTTTTATGCTCGCCGA
>JBBROR010000522.1:0-1842 GCA_038229175.1 Acetobacterales bacterium
CGGGCTTCGAGCCGGATACGCGCTTCCAGCGCCTTGCCTGCCAGCTCCGCGCCCAGTACGTCCGCCCTGCCCTGCGCGTCCAGCAGGCGCTCGTAGTCTTCATTGGGAAACTTGGCGTCGATCGGCAGCCATAAGGGCTCGCCGCTGTCGGACCGGCCGGGCAGCTTGATAGCGAAATCCACCACATTTTTGCTGCCGGGGCGGGTGGCGATCTGCACGGCGTATTGATCGGGTACAAACACCTGCTCCAGCAAAGCCTCGAGTTGCGCTTCACCGAACATGCCGCGGGTCTTGACGTTGGTCAGCAGATGCTTGAGATCGCCCACACCTTGCGCCAACGTCTGCATTTCACCCAGCCCCTTGTGCACCTGCTCCAGCCGGTCGGCCACTTGTTTGAAACTCTCGCCCAAACGCGTCTGCAGGGTGGCTTGGAGTTTTTCGTCCACCGTGGCGCGCATCTGGTCGAGCTTGGTGGAGTTGCTGGCCTGCAGTTGCGCCAGCTGGGCCTCCAGGGTCTGGCGCACCTCCCCCATGCGCCGGGCGTTGGACTCGCCGAGATTCTGCAATTGCGTGTTGAGCGAGTCCGACAAGGTCTGCTTGAGCAATGCAAGCTGCTGGCCGAACGCGTCGATCTGCGCGTTTTGCGTGCGGGTCGCCTCGGCGCCTTGCGCCAGCAGCGTCTGCTGGAATACCGCAAACGTCTGGGTCAGCTCCTGGCGCGCGCCGCGCGAGGACTCGCCGATCTCGCGGCCCAGTTCCCTCCCCAGCCGCTCGAGGCGCGCGGTATTGGCCTGCAGTGCACCCATCATCTCGGCACGGCCCAATTCGACCGTCTGCGCAAGGCGGGCATCGGGTTTGCGCACCAGCATCAGCAACAGGACCACGGCGTTGAACCCGCCCAGCGCCAGCAGACACCAGACCAGCAAGGGACTCACGCCGGCCGTCTCCATGCCGCCCGCCTAGCGCGATCCCACGACGGAAGGATTCAAGGCCGTCAGCGGCTTGCCGTGGATCAGGTAACCGATCAGGTTGTCGGCGGCCAGGTTCGCCATGGCAAGACGCGTCGGCAGGGTTGCGCTGGCGATGTGCGGCGTCAGGACCACATTCGACAAAGCGAGAAGCGCTGGCAACACCTGCGGCTCTCCTTCAAACACGTCGAGTCCGGCGGCGGCGATGCGCCGTTGCGCCAGCGCCTGGGCCAATGCAACGTCGTCGACGATGCCACCGCGCGCGATGTTGACCAGCGTTGCCGTAGGCTTCATGCGCGCCAGCTCGGCGGCGCCGATCGTGTGGTGCGACGCCTCTGAATAAGGGACTACGAGCAATACATGGTCGGCCGTTTCCAGCAACTGCTGCTTGCTGACGTAACTGGCCTTGCAGCCAGCCTCGGTTGCGGCGTCGAGCCGGGAGCGGTTGTGATAGAGCACCTGCATGCCGAATCCGAATGCGCCGCGGCGCGCAATCGCCTGCCCGATACGTCCCATGCCGATGATGCCCAAAGTGGAACCATGGATGTCGGACCCGACCAACAGGTCATGACGCCAGCGTATCCATTTGCCGGCGCGCAGGAAATGCTCGCTTTCGGTGATACGGCGCGCGGTGGCCATCAACAGGGCGAAACCGAAATCCGCGGTCGTTTCGGTCAACACGTCGGGGGCGTTGGTCGCCAGCACCCCGGCTGCGGTCATCGCATCGATATCGAAATTGTTGTAACCCACCGCCATGGTGGAACAGATCTTCAGACTTGGGCATGCAGCAAGCAGTGCCGCATCGACCCTTTCACCGCCACTGCTGAAGAGACCCGCCTTGCCCTGCAGGTTTTCGATCAGGCGCTCGTGGCTC
>JBBROR010000523.1:0-1840 GCA_038229175.1 Acetobacterales bacterium
GTGGTGGGCGCCGGGCGGTGGCGAGGTCACAACAAGCCAGAGGGGTTCGGGCCCTCATCGACAGGACGGATCCACTGCCTCTTGCACTCGCTCCCGCATCCCTGGCGCCGTGGGCTCGGGGTCCAGGACCTGCGATGACCCGCCCACTCCCAGACGCGCCAACCCCCGGGCCTCGCCGAACGAAGCGCCGGCCTCCCCAAGATTGAAGATGAGTCAGCCTACACCGAGAACACTGCGCCTCTCCGCCGTCAGCACAGGCTGAAGCCGACCGGCTGATCACAACCCCGACCGCGGCGGCTCCCCTCGCCGACACCCGGCAACCACCCCCAGAAGGCTCGCGCCAACAGCCGCCGCTCATAATATGCTCTTGAGAGATCAGTAATCGGCTTTAGATACGTTCAAGGGCGCATAGCTTGCGGCCCCGCCGAATTGCGATTTGCTTCTCACCGCGACGCAGGTCGCCCAATTGGCTCTTGAACGCCCATGCCAGCCCGCAACATGCTGCTCCTCGCTCCGCCCCATCCCGTTGAACTGGCCCTGAAGGAACTCGGGTCGAACCTGCGGACAGCAAGGTTGCGCCGAAACCTGACGATCAAGGAGATCGCTCAAAAGATTGGAGCGGGTCGCCGCGCCGTGTCGGACGCCGAACGTGGCAAGCCATCAACCAGCGTCGCGACCTACGCCGCCCTGCTTTGGGCCTTCGACCTTCTCGCCGACGTACACAGTCTGGCCGACCCAGCTCGCGACCAGGAAGGACTGATCCGCTCACGCTCGAAAGCCCGCGTCCGTGCGCGGCACGGCGAAGCCTTGGACAATGACTTCTAGGGCCAATGACTGAGGGGTTCGCGGCGGCTGAACCCCTCGGATGCTGCGCCAGCGAGCTCATATTGCCATTTGGCTGGCGCGGCATTATCATTCTCTGCGTGGAGATACATTATGCCTGATCCAACTCGCCTCTACACGCCAGCGGAGGCCGCCGCGGTCAGCGGTTTGGCGCTGAAGGCGGTCAACAACGCCATCGACAAGCACATCGTCGACATCGTTCGACCGGCAGCGGCAGGTCGGCGGACAATCCGCCGCTACCTGACGCCCACCCATCTCGTATGTCTGCGCCTGGAGCACGGACTTGTCGGCCGATTGCCGGTCGAGCGCCGGCAAGGGCTATTTCGAGAGGTGGCCGCCAAGCCCGACGCCAAGCGGCTCAATGCTGATGATCTGCTTCTGGTCGATATCGGGGAAGCCCGTCGCCAGGTTGCGGAGCGAGTGCGGGACTTGGACGAGGCCGAACAAATCATCCACATCGACAAGGATACGCTGGCTGGTGAACCGGTGTTCAAGGGAACACGCATTCCCATCTATGGCCTGGTCGCCATGCTGGAGGCCGGTGCAACGCCCGATGAGCTGATAGCGGGCCATTCCAAACTTGATCGCCGTAAACTCGGCCTGGCTCGGCTTTGGGCCGCCGCGCACCCACGCCGTGGCCGGCCCAAGCGATTGACCGACTTTGGCTTCACGTTGAAGTCGACAACGCGCCGCAGCCTGCCATCTGATCCTTTGAAAGCGCCGCCAACATCAGGCCCCAGCACGTCTTGAGATTCTTGATCGACGAGTGCCTGCACCCAACCCTAGCGGACGTCGCTCACGGCGCCGGCCATGAGGCGCATCACGTCAACTTCCTGGGTCTGGCATCGACCAAAGACCACGACCTGATGCCTAGAATTCTTGAAGGCGACTTCGTCTTCGTCACCAACAACGCCGCCGACTTCCGGCGCCTCTATCAGGCCCAGGTGATTCATGCGGGGCTAGTGATCATCGTGCCGCAGGCGCCGCCGACCCAACA
>JBBROR010000524.1:0-1825 GCA_038229175.1 Acetobacterales bacterium
CGCCGCCCGCACACCCAGACGCCCCCCCTTGATGGCCGACAAATGCTTCCGAACACAGTTCATCTCGCCAATCGTGGCCCCACTGGCCAGCAAAGCCCGATTGATCGCCTGCTTGTCAGACAGAGAAATCCCCGGCGCCGGCAGCGCCATCAGCGCCGAGCCGCCGCCCGAGATCAGCGCCATCACCAGATCGTGCTCGGACAATCCGGTAACCACCTCCAAAATCCGCCGCGCCGCGATCTCGCTGTTCTCGTCCGGCACCGGATGTGAAGATTGCATGACCTCGATGCGGCGTGTCGGCACCGCATGCCCATATCGCGTCACCACCAGCCCGGATAAATGAACGTCCGGCCAGGCCTCCTCCAACGCCACCGCCATCGAAGCCGCTGATTTCCCACACCCAATCACCACACAGCGACCGGCGGGCTTTGGCGGAAGATACGTCTTCAGCATCACCCGAGGGTCCGCCGCCGCCACGGACGCATCGAAGACCCGGCGCAGAAAAATCCGCGCGTCGCCATCGCTCCAACTCATTTGCATCCCCCCGTCCGGCGACTATGGCGAAACCGAGGCAGCAACGCCATCTATGCCGCACTGCACAAGGAGACGCCCCATGAGCAAACCGGAAATTAACGCCGCCACCACCACCGAGCTCGAAGCCGCCGCTTTTCGTAGCCTAGTCGCACACCTGCGCGAGCGCACCGACGTCCAGAACATCGACATGATGAATCTTACCGGCTTCTGCCGCAACTGCCTCAGCCGCTGGTATCGTGAAGCCGCCGAAGCCCACGACATCGCGCTTACAGACCCCGATGCCCGCGAGATCATCTACGGCATGCCCTACAAGGAATGGCAGGCAAAGCACCAGGCGCCCGCCAGCCCCGAGCAGATGTCGTCCTTCGCCGCATCGGCCTCGGTTTAACGCCGCCTTCGCGGCGTGCTCGTTCGTTAAGTGTTTGCCGCGTCAACACGCAGTGACTAGCGTCACGGGGCATTGACCAGATGGGGGCGCGGGGGCTACCTCCGCGCCCCCATCGCATTCAGGAACAGACCATGTCCGACGCCGCGACCGCCCCCGGCATTAACGACACCCAGGACAACGCCCAATGGGGCAACATCGCCGCCGACCGGCTGCGCAGCCTGATCGAACGGATCGAGCGTCTGGAAGAAGAACGCAAAGCCTTGTCCAGCGATATCAAGGACATCTACGCCGAATCCAAAAGTGCCGGGTTCGATCCGAAGGTGATCCGCAAGCTCATCAGCATCCGCAAGCAGGAGCCGGCGGACGTGGAAGAGCAGGAGACCCTGCTCGACGTCTACCGCCGCGCCCTGGGCATGTAAGGCCAACCCACTGACCGAACCCGCCTCGCCATCCAAACCGCGTGCCAATGTGGGCGCGCTGCGGCTGCTGATCCCCTATCTGCGGCCGTATCGCCGGCAGGTGGTGGGGGCTTGGGTGGCGCTGGCCGTGGCGGCCGGGTTACTTCTGGCGGTGGGGCAGGGGCTGCGCCGCCTGATCGATCGTGGTTTTGCCGCCAGCAGCCAAAGCCAGCTGGACGGTGCGGCGGCGATCATGTTCGCTGTCGTGGCGCTGCTGGGCGTGGCCACCTACGCCCGCTTCATGCTGGTCTCCTGGCTGGGCGAGCGCACGGCCGCCGATATTCGTCGTGATCTGTTCGACCACGTCATCGCGCTGTCGCCGGCATTCTTCGAAACCGCCCGCACCGGCGACATCCTGGCCCGGATGACCGCCGATATCGCGGTGCTCCAGGTCCTGGTCGGCTCGGCGGTGTCCCAATACCTGCGCAACGCCATCATGATGGTC
>JBBROR010000525.1:0-1824 GCA_038229175.1 Acetobacterales bacterium
CTTGCATTCGGCCGATGCCTTGGCAACCAGCGCGCCGTAATCGACATCGCGCCCGTCCTGCATCGCCACGTTGCCGCCGGTCACCTTGACCACCACCACGTGCTTCACGTTCGGGCAGGTCTTAAGCGCTTCGTCCGCGTTCGCCTTCAACGGTACCGCGCGTCCACCCCGGCGGCCCTCGTCGGCCGTGATCAGCACCTCAACGCCGGCATCCTGCATCCGCTGCGCAAGGCTTTCGGGCGAAAATCCTGCAAACACGATGGTGTGCACCGCGCCAATGCGCGCGCAGGCCAGCATCGCCACCGCCGCTTCCACCACCATTGGCAGATACAGGCATACCCGGTCGCCCTTCTTCACCCCGAGATCCCGAAGCACGTTGCCAAGTTTGCAGACCTGGGCGTGCAACTCCCGATACGTCACCTTCAGAGAGCTGTCGGGGTTGTCACCTTCCCAGATGATCGCAACCTGATCGCCCCGCTTCTCCAGATGACGATCCAGGCATGATACCGACGCGTTCAAGGTCCCGTCCTCGAACCACTTCACCCGGATATCGCCGGTGAAGTCGCCCGACAGAATCTTGGTGGGCGGCTTCATCCACGCGATGCGCTTGCACTCTTCGGCCCAGAACGCCCGCGGATCGGCGGCGGCGGCAGCGACAAGCTGGTCGTATTGCGCCGTGGACACATGCGCGTGGGCGGCGATGTCTGAGATGATCGGAAAAAGCGTGTCGGTCATAGCGTTTCGTTCCAATGAAAATCAGGTCTTGATAAACGGGCAACCGCCTTCGGAGAGGGGCCGAAAAGCCTGCTCCGCCGGCGTGGTGGCGATGAACTTCATCACGTCCCACTCGCTTGTGCTGTCCTGCGGCTTCTTCACCTCGAACAGATGCACGTCGTGCAGATGCCGGCCGTCTTCGCGAATGCGGCCGGCCCCGAACACATCGTCGTCGGTCGGCATGCGCTTCATGCGCTCCACCACCGCTCGGCCATCAGCCTTTGCTGCGGCCACTCCCATATCCGCCACCGCCTTGAGGTAATGCAGCGTCACGCCGTAGCAGCCAGCCTGCGTCATGTTCGGCCAGATCTTTGGGGATTTCGGCTTGATGCGGTCATTAAAGGCACGGGTACGGGCGTTGAAATCCCAGTAATAACCGGCCGATGTCAGAATGCCCTGTGCAACTTCCAATCCGGTGCCATGAACGGCGGTGGACTGGAACTGCAGTGCTGCCACCTTCATCGTGTCCAGCAACCCGAACTCGCGGGCCTGCTTGATGCAGTTCACCGTGTCGCCACCGGCGTTGCACAACGCCAGGACCTTGGCGCCGCTCGACTGCGCCCGCAACAGCAGCGACGAGAACTCGTTTGTTTCCGGAAACGGATACGCCACGCGGCCCAACACCTTGCCGCCACCGGCCTCGATCACCTTGGTCGCATCCCGCTCCAGGCTTTGCCCGAACACGTAATCCGCCACCACCATGAAATACGTGTTCTGGCCGGAGCGCATCAGGCTGCCGATGGTGGACTTGGTCTGGCTGGCGGTGTCGTAGGTCCAATGCACCAGGTTGGGGCTGCACTGCGGGCCGGTGAGGTCGGACGTGCCGCCGCCGGAGTTGAGATAGACCTTGTTACGCTCCCGAACCACGGTGTTGACGGCCAGCGCCACCGAGCTGGTTGGCACGTCGAGCACCACGTCCACACCGTCCTGGTCGAGCCATCGGCGGGCCACGCCGGCGCCGATATCGGGCTTGTTCTGGTGGTCGGCGAAGATCACCTCCACATCGATGCCGCGATTGGCCGCGCCGAAATCCTCGATCGCCTGACGGGC
>JBBROR010000526.1:0-1803 GCA_038229175.1 Acetobacterales bacterium
GCCCACCAGCAGCTGCACGGTCGTGCGGCCGAGACCATCTTCGGGCGCTTCCTGGCGTTGTTTCCCGGCCACGACTTCCCGCCGCCGGCGCTGATCCTCGAACAGTCCGACGATGCGCTGCGCGCCACCGGGTTCAGCTACGGCAAGGTTGCCGCCATCCGCAACATCGCGCTCAAGGCCGCCGAGGGCGTGGTGCCGGGGCGCGAGGAGATGGCGCGGCTGGACGACGATACGTTGATCGCACGGCTGGTCACGATCCGTGGGGTTGGCCGCTGGACGGTGGAAATGCTGCTGATGGATGCCGGCCGGCCGGACATCCTGCCGGTGGACGATTTCGGGGTGCGCGAGGGATACCGGCTGCTGCACGGGTTGGAGGCGCAGCCGAAGCCCAAGGCATTGGCCGAACTGGGCCTGCCCTGGGCGCCGTATCGCAGCACCGCCGCCTGGTATCTTTGGAGGGCTGCGGACGAGGGAAAGAAGATCAGACCAATTGCGGCAACAGGTCCGGCAGGCGCTGCTTGAGCTGAAAGAAGCCTTTGGTGGCATGCGGCCATAATGCGTCGTCCCAGGCCCTGCGGACGCGGAGCAGGTCGAAGCCGGAAAGGGCGGTGGCGGTGGGGCCGACCGGGGCCCAGGGCGTGACCACCTGGTCTTTCTGCCTGGCCACCCACGCGGCGATCTCAGCTGGCTCCAATCGGGTGACCTCCCGGCCGAGACGGGCCACCATGTCGGCCATCGCGGATCCGGTGAAATGGCGTACCGGATCGGCACCTTGCGCGGCCAAGACCACCGCCACCTCGCCTGCCGTCCGAAAACAGGCTTCGGGGCTCAGATCCTCATCGTGGAGCAGCAGGGAAAAATTCCCTGGTGGCAGCCTGTCGGCCGGGGCCAGCCTGACGCGGGGGTGGTCTGCCTGCTCCGTCAGGCACTCCGGCGCTTCATCGAGCTGGCCTTGCGGATTGAAGCGGCCGTTGGTGTAGCGGGCGATGTTGTCGGCGCGCGCCACGTAATGTTTTCCCCGCGTATGCAGGCCCGCGACCCAGCGCCAGGACAGGGTGTTCGAGGCGGGGTCGCCATCGAGCAGGTGGCGTAGGAAGAACGCGGCACCCAGCGCCCAGGGCAGGCGGAGGGTAAAGATCCAGATGCTGGCGAACCACATGCGGGTGTGGTTGTGCAGCCAGTTATCGGCCACCAGTGCCTGGGCCCAATCGTCGAACCCGTCGATGCCCGTGCGGCCCTCGCAGGCGTCGTGATAGACCCGGCGCAGCCCGCTTTCGGTGGCCAGGCGGTTTTCGCCCTGGACCACCAGGGCCTCATAGTCGGTCCAGACCGAGGGATGCTGCTCCAGCCAGCCTTTGAAGTAACTGCGCCAAGCCACCTCGTGGATGAATTTCTCCGCCAGTTCGCCGTGCGCTGCTGCCGCTTTGCCCACCGCTTCCGCCTCGGTGATCAGCCGGCGGCGCAGATAGGGCGACAGCATGGACACGGCGGTGGGCAACCCAGGGCCGGGATCGGTGTTGCGGCCATTGGCATAGGCGCGGCCCATGTGGGGGGTGAAGGCGGCGAGCCGGGCGAGACCGGCCTCTCGGGTCGGCGGAAACAATGATGTCATTCACCCCAGATGGGTCAGGATACGAAAGCGTCCACCAGCGAGATGAAACCAGCGGGGTTGTCGGCATGCAGCCAGTGGCCGGCGTTCTTGAGGACGGCGAAGCGCGCGGCGGGGAACATGGCGCGGATGATGGGACGGTGCTCGGGCAGGATGTAGTCCGAGCGGGCACCAGAGACGAACAATGCAGGGCC
>JBBROR010000527.1:0-1799 GCA_038229175.1 Acetobacterales bacterium
GGAAGTGGCATGGGTGGTGCTGCTGAAGCAGTCGGACGGATTCACGCGCCTGTGGGCCAGTGCTGCCACCGTGCTGTCGATGGCGGCCAGCTTCTTCTGCATGTCACAGTCGCTCAAAGTGCTGCCAATGGGCACGGTCTATGCGGTCTGGACCGGCATCGGCGCCGCCGGCGGCCTGGCCTGGGGCATCGCCATGGAAGGCGAGCCCGCCGGGATGCTCCGCATCGCCTGCGTGGCCCTCATCCTCGCGGGTGTTGCAGGGTTGAAAATCACTTCCCCCTAACCCCTTAGATCATGATGCGTTTGGGTTGCTTCACCCAAACGCATGAACATGATCGGTAAAACAAAGGTTAGAGCGTCATGATTTTGATTCTACCCAAAATCATCACGCTTTAGGATGGGCTTCAGCCCACCGTTCTCACGCCGAACACGACCGAGCACCGGCCCCCTATGGCTGTGAAATCGCCAAAGCCCGCGCGTAAACCTGCCGCCGCGGCAACCCGGTCGCCGCCGTCACCTGTGCCACCGCCTCCTTCACCGAAACGATGGCCAGCGCCGCCTGTAGCAGCGCGTCCACATCCGCCTCCTGCGTCACCTCGTCCGGCGCCGGCCCCACCACGATGGTGATCTCGCCGCGCGCCTGCGCCGCGGCATAATGCGCGGCGAGGTCTGGCAGTGGGCCACGGCGAACCTCCTCGAATTTCTTGGTCAGCTCACGGGCCACCGCCGCGGGCCTGGGGCCGAAGCTGTCCGCCATGTCAGCCAGCGTCTCGGCGAGGCGATGCGGTGCCTCGTACCAGATTGTGGTGGCCGACAATCCAGCGCGTTCTGCGGCGCGCAAGCCAGCAAAAAGCCGGGCGCGGGCGGCCTGGCGGGGCGGCGGGAAGCCGTGGAACAGAAATGGCTGCGGTGGCAGGCCCGACAGCACCAGCGCCAGCATCGCCGCGTTGGCGCCCGGCAAAGCGCCCACCGGCAATCCTTCGGCCAAGGCCGCGCGCATCAGGCGAAATCCGGGATCGGACACCAGCGGCATGCCGGCATCGGAAATCACCGCCACCCGCTTGCCCTGGCGCAGCATGTCCAGGATCCCAGGAATCCTACCCTCCTCGTTGTGGTCGTGCAGCGGAGCGGTGCGAACCCGGATGTCGTAGGCGGCCAGCAGCCGGGCGCTGGTGCGGGTGTCCTCGCACAGCACCAGATCCGCGGCGCGCAAGGCGGCCACGGCGCGCGGGGTCATATCGCCAAGGTTGCCGATGGGCGTGGAAACCAGCACAAGTCCATCAGGCGGGGGCGAGATTCGCGGCCCGGTTGCCGATACAGGCGCGTCAGAGGGAGGCTCGGATGGGATTTCTGCTCCAAGGTTGTCGTCGTCCAAGTCAGGGTCTGGCACGGCAGGGTCTGGTACGACAGGGTCTGGGTGGGGCATGTGCTCTCCTGCTCGCCACTGTAGCACTCGGCGGCTGCGTCTCCAGCGGCCAGGGTCAATTCGGCGCCGGACGCGCGCCATCGCAGATCCGTCCGGGAGAGTTGGTGCCCACCATGGGCCAGCCCGCCCCCAATTTCGCCGGTCCCGCCGCATCCGGCCAGCGGGTGGCCTTGCTCGCGCCGCTGACCGGCCCGAACGCCGAGCGCGGCACGGCCTTGGCCCAGGCGGCCAAGCTGGCGCTGGACGTGCCGGGCGCGCCGCCATTGGATGTGTTGGACACCCAGGGCACGCCCGACGGTGCCGCCGCCGCCGCGCGCACGGCGCTCGCCAATGGCGCGGGGCTGATTTTGGGGCCGCTGACCGCGCCCGAAAC
>JBBROR010000528.1:0-1796 GCA_038229175.1 Acetobacterales bacterium
CGACCCCAGGCGCCCGCGAACACCCACCGTCCCGCCTTCCTCCAGGCCCATGCTCCGTCCGACCAACCTCGGGACAACTCGATCCGGTTGACCTCAAATAAGGTGAGTCACTGAGGCGAAATTAGCGCGGGTCGTAACACTTGCCAACCGCGGTGCCCGAACCGGCAAGCGGTGTGCTGCTGGGACTGGGTGGCTGCATGATCGCTTTGGCGACTCACCGACGGCGTCGCTAGCCCGCTCAGCGCGGCGGGGAGACTTGCGATCAGTCATCCGTGCGGCGACGGCGCGCAAGCGGCATAGCCGTCGGTCGCGTGGACGCGCCCATAGACGATGGCTCAAATTCGTCGATCGTCAGGTACTTGGCGCTGCCTCAACCTTCCCGCGCGGCGGACTTCCATTTTCGTTGGCCCGTATGAACGGGCAGCCGACTGCCATCGTGGCGAGACCAATGTTCATGCTGCGGGGTTGCGCCGTAGCGATTGGTCCAACGGCGGGCAACCGCTCAGTGCGCGGTCAACGGATCAGGCAAAGCGCCATGGCGTTGACGATGCGCACGGCAGCGGCACCGTCCCACAAATGCGGCCGACGGGCTGCGCTTTCGCGCTGGCCGAGGGCGGCACGCGCCAGCGACACGATGCGGTCCGGCTGGGTGCCGGCCAGCACATTGGACCCTTCATCCACCGTTACCGGCCGCTCGGTGTTTTCACGCAGGGTGACGCAAGGCACGCCCAGCGCCGTGGTTTCTTCTTGCAGGCCACCGCTGTCGGTCAGCACCACGGCGGCGTCTTTCCACAGGTTCAGAAACGACATGTAGGCCTGCGGCGCCATCAGGTGGATGTGCGGGCCCAGGTCAACGCCCAGGCGCTCCAGGTTGCCGCGTGTGCGTGGGTGAACCGGGAAGACAAGCGGCAAATCCGCCGAGATGGCTTTCAGGGCGCCGGCAATCCCGGCCAGGGTGGCTGGGTGGTCCACGTTGGACGGGCGGTGCAGGGTGACCACGCCATAGCGGCGCAGTTGCTGCTTGATGGGCTGGGTTTCCAGCGTGCGGGTGTCGGCCGTTTCAAGCTGCTTGGCCTGGTACATCACGTTGTCCACCATCACGTGGCCCACGTAGAAGATGGTGTCGTCGGCATGGCCTTCGCGCTTCAGGTGCGCCACGCCGCTGGGCTCAGTGACAAAAAACCAGTCACTGATCGCGTCGGTGGCCAGGCGGTTGATCTCTTCGGGCATGCTCATGTCGCCGCTGCGCAAGCCGGCCTCTACATGGGCCACCGGTATGCCGGCCTTCTTGGCAACGATGGCGCAGGCCATGGTCGAGTTGACGTCGCCCACCACCAGCACGGCGTCGGGCCGGTCATCGGCGCAGTGTTTCTCAAAGGCCTCCATCACCCGCGCGGTTTGGGATGCATGGCTGCCGCCGCCACAGTTGAAGTGCACATCGGGCGCCGGGATGCCCAGCTCTTCAAAAAACACATCGCTCATGTTGCGGTCGTAGTGCTGGCCGGTGTGGATGATCTTCCAGGCCAAGCGGCCATCGGCCTGCAGGGCACGCACGATGGGTGCGATCTTCATGAAGTTGGGCCGGGCGCCGGCCACGATGTGGATGCAGGGGCGGTGCAATGCGGTCATCTTTTTTGGCGCTGGCACGCAGGCTGGCGTTGTTGACGTGATGTGGTGCCAGGCATGTGCACTTGGGGCTGAAAACGAGCGAGGGATTGTCTGCCTGCTGGATGACACCAAAGCCGCTGACCGGTGGTGTTTGAGGCATTTTCACAGTGACAGTTTGTAAGCATGTC
>JBBROR010000529.1:0-1789 GCA_038229175.1 Acetobacterales bacterium
AAAGGTCTACCTTTCTTCCCCCCTCCCCCGGCCCAAGCAAATCAGCTACTTGGGAGGGGCGAAAGGTGGTGGAAGAAATGCGCTACGGCTACGCACGGGTTTCGACCGAGGAACAGAGCCTCGCCCGCCAGCGGTCGGCGCTGGGGGCCGCCGCGTGCGATCAGATCATCGAGGAGGTGCAGAGCGGCGTGAAGGCGCGCCATCGCCTCGACCAGCTCCTGGCGGGATTGAGGGCCGCCGACGAGCTGGTGGTGACTGAGCTGGACCGGCTCGGCCGCAGCACCGGCGAGGCGATCCTGCTCATGGACGACCTGATCCGGCGCGGAGTGGTGTTGCGGGTGCTCGCCCTGCCCTCCCTGGACATCACCACGAACGACGGCCGATTGATCGCCGATATTCTCGCCAGCCTGGCCGCGCACGAGCGCCGGCGCACGCGGGACCGGCAGCGGCATGGGATCGCGGTCGCCAAGGCCGCCGGCCGCCACCTTGGCCGGCCCCCGAAGATGAATGGCCAGCAGATCACCGAGGCGCGGTCCCGCCTCGCCGGCGACGAGCCGGTGCGCGTGGTGGCGCGCGCCTATGGGGTCAGCGACAAGACGCTCAGAGCGACGCTGGCGCGACAATCCATATGATCCGGATCGGCGCGGAGCTTGTATACTCGTATACAGGACGACGAGGGCTAAGCTAGAATTTGGAGCCCGTGCTTCTGGACGATGGCCAGCAGCTTAAGGGCGGCGCCGCTCGGCTTTTTGGCCCCGGTCTCCCACTTCTCAATCGTGCTTTCGCTGGTGTTGAGGTAGCGGGCGAACACGGGCTGACTGACTTTGTTGCTTTCGCGGAGCTGCTTGATCGCCGCCGGCGCGATGGTCGGCGTGACGGCCAGGCAGGTTTCATCGAAATCGCGCATAGTCGCCTTGTCGATCGCGCCGACTTTGAACAGTGCCGAGGCAGACGAATGGATCGCCTCAAAGGCATCGCTGTTGAACTTACGCTTAGCGCTCATGGCAAATCTCCGTAAAAGCTCCATCTTTCAGGAGTTGATCTAGCTGCTGATCGTCCAACCCCTCATAGGTCCCGGCGAGCTTGCGAAAGGCCGCCAGTTCCTTGTCGTCGATGTTGTCCCGGTCCTTCTTGGCGAACAGATATTCGTAAACCCAATGCTCGCGGCCCTTGGCGAGGATGATGCTCCGGCTCCTATTCTTATCTAGGCGCTTCTTAAACACACCTCCGCCGAGGTCGTCGGCTTGACCTTTCCGCACTTCCGCGATGGCCCGGCAAAGTTCCGCGTCGTCGATCAGAGCCTTGCGCGCCGCCTTGGCGAACCAGGCGGTCTTGAAGGTCCGCGCGGTTTGCTCAGCATCGGTCATCGCAAGGGCATATAGCACTTAGTGCTATTTAATGCAAGGCGATGGGCGCCTCCCCAACGGGACCGCGCTCTATCTCCGCTGCGCTCCGACCGAGCCGCCTTTGGCGTCTCGTCCCTGTCGGGTGACGATCGCTCGCGCGGGCGGGCTTGAGGCCCGCATAAGGCCGCCGGCGTCGCCGGCGAAGATCTCCGTCTAGGAGGGGAAAGGGGCGCGCCGCCCCCTCTCCCCCGCAACGGCAATCCGCCGGGCCGTGGCTCGGTCGCTGCGCGCCCTGCGCCCGCACCACCCCGGCGGATTCCCGCATGCCGGCGCAGATCGCCGCGATCCTCGCGCACGAGTTGGTCCACGCGGCCGTGGGCATCAAGGCCGGGCATGGGAAGTCGTTTAAACGGGTCGCGCTTGGGCTCGGGCTGGTTGGGCCG
>JBBROR010000530.1:0-1777 GCA_038229175.1 Acetobacterales bacterium
CAAGATCACCAGATCGGCCGCCGCCATGCCGGACATCACGGCCGCGCGGGCCTGTTCGTTCTGGATCGGTCGTGTCGGGCCTTTCAGCCGCTTGACGGAAGCATCGTCGTTCAGCGCCACCACCAGCCGATCGCAGCGCGCTCGGGCCCGTGTGAGCAGGCGCACATGGCCGGGGTGGAGGAGGTCGAAACAGCCATTGGTGAAGCCCACCCGCAACCCGTCCGCCTGCCAGGCGGCAACGATCCGGGCCGCTTCGTCGAGGTCCACGAACTTTTCTTCCGGCTCCAACATCGGCACCGGCGGATTCAGCGCGGCGGCAAGTTCGGCGTGGCTTACGGTCGCGGTGCCCTGCTTGGCGACCGAAAGCCCGGCGGCCACGTTGGCAATCCGCGCCGCTTCGGCCATGCCAACCCCGGATGCGAGCATGACGGCGAAGCTGGCCATCAGCGTGTCGCCGGCGCCGGACACATCGGCCACTTCCAGCGCGTGCGTCGGCAGGTGCAGCGGCGGCGCGGTGCGACGCACCAAGGTCAGGCCCTTTTCTGACCGCGTGACCAGCACGGCGTCCGCACCGCTTGCATCCAACGCTGCCTGGCCGGCCGCCACCGCGCCGGCATCGTCGGACACCGCAATGCCGGTGGCGGCGGTGACTTCCAGCTCATTCGGCGTCAGCACCGTCACCTGCGCATAGGCCGCGAAATCGGCGCGCTTGGGGTCGGCGATCACTGGCTTGCCGGCGGCGCGCGCCTGTTCGATGGCCCCTGCCAGAACCCTGTCCGACAGCACGCCCTTGGCATAGTCCGACAGCACCACGATGTCGGCGCCGGGCAGGGCGTGGGCGTAGGCTTCCAGCAGCGCCTCGGACGCCATGTCGCCGGCGTGGGCCGCAGTTTCCTCGTCGAGCCGCAGCAATTGGTGCGAGCCGGACATGAAACGGGTTTTCACCGTGGTGGGTCGGCCAGCCTCGGTGACGGCGTGCATCGTGACACCGCCGCCGGTGGCCGCCACCGCGTCCGCCACCTCCCGGCCAGCGGGATCATGGCCTATCAGCCCTACCAGGATGGCCTGGGCCCCCAATGCCACCACGTTGGTCGCCACGTTTCCGGCGCCACCCAGAACGCAAATGGCGCGCTGGGCCCGAAGCACTGGAATCGGTGCTTCCGGCGAGATGCGGCGGACTTCACCGAACACGTAGCGGTCGAGCATGATGTCGCCGAGCACCAGCACGCGGCAGGCGGAAAAGGGCGGCAGGGCGGTCACGCGGGCAGGTTCTTGAAGGTCATGGGCTTCATTACAACTGAAATCAGCCTTTTGGGAGGGGCCGGGCCTTTGCCGGCTTCGGCAGCGCCTTCACCTTCAGCCGGCAATAGGCCGCGCCCACGCAGCGCCAGCATTCCGGTGCGCGCGCCTTGCAGACGTAACGGCCGTGCAGAATAAGCCAGTGATGCGCATCGCGCAGCATCTCAGGCGGGATGCGCTTGACGAGCTTGTCCTCCACCTCCCGCACGTTGCGTCCCGGCGCCAGGCCGGTGCGGTTGCCGAGGCGAAATATATGCGTGTCCACCGCCATGGCGCTTTCGCCGAACGCCACGTTCAGCACGACGCTCGCGGTTTTGCGGCCCACACCGGGCAGCGCCTCCAAGGCATCGCGGTCGTGCGGCACGCAGCCGCCATGGCGCTCGATCAGCTGGGCCGACAGCGCGTGCACGTTGCGCGCCTTGCCCTGCCAAAGGCCGATGGTGCGGATGTGGCGGCCGATTTCACCTGCGCCCAACGC
>JBBROR010000531.1:0-1773 GCA_038229175.1 Acetobacterales bacterium
CATCGCGCGCGCTGCCCGCAAGCCGGTCGTGATGATGAAGGTTGGAAGCTCGCGCATCGGGCGTGTCGCGGCGCAGTCCCACACGGCGTCCATCGCCGGCGACGATGCGGTGACATCTGCGGTGTTGGCCGAGTTCGGCGTGGTGCGCGCGCATTCGGCGGAACACCTGATCGACATCGCCTATGCGGCGACCCGTAAAATCTACCCCGTCGGCAACACGCTGGGTGTCATCACACTGAGCGGTGGCGCCGGAGTTTTGGTGAGCGACGCGGCCGAGGTGCTGGATTTCCCAATGCCGGAAATGCCTGTGGATGCGCAGGCCGCGTTGAAGGCACTGGTGCCGTTCTCTGCCCCCCGCAACCCGGTGGACTGCACGGCCCAGGTGTTCAACGACCCCACCCTGATCGGCAAATTCTGCGAATCGATGGTGCGCGACGGCGGCTACACTTCTGTACTTGCCTTCTTCACCCAAGCCGGCGGCGCGGCCACGCTGTTCCCTCACATCAAGCGCGAGATGGAGGCGGTGGCGAAGCGCTACCCGGACCGGCTTTATTGCATGTCGGTGATCGCGCCGCCGGACATGTGGGCGGCCTATGAGGATGCAGGGTTTTTGGTGTTCGAAGACATGACCCGCGCGGTGGCCGCGATGCATGCGATGGGCCGGTTTGGCGAGTCGTTCGCAGCCGAGAAGGCGAGTGCACCGCCCTTGGTGTCTCAAGTGGTGCTTCCCCGGTCCACTCCGAACGAAGCCGATGCCAAGCTTTTGTTGGCAAAAGCCGGCATCGCCGTCGTGCCGGAGCGCGCCTGTGCCACCGTGGAGGACGCCGTCGTGGCGGCCGGCGCGTTCGGATATCCGGTGGTGCTGAAAATCCTGTCACCGGACATTCTGCATAAATCCGAGATCGGTGGCGTGATTGTGGGCGTGGCCAACGAAGCCGCCTTGCGCGCGGGCTTTGCCAAGGTGATGTCCTGCGCCCCGCCTTCTGCCCATATCGACGGCGTGCTGTTGGCCAAGCAGGCCCGCGGCGTGGAATGCATCATGGGCATCGTCCGCGACCCCGTGTTTGGCCCGATCGCCATGTTCGGCCTGGGCGGGGTGTTTGTGGAAGTGTTGAAGGACGTGGTTTTTCGTCGTTGCCCTTTTGGCGTGACGGAGGCCGAGACGATGATCCGATCCATTCGGGCAGCACCCTTGCTGATGGGCGCACGCGGCACAAAGCCAGTGGATATCCAGGCGTTGGCTGAGATGCTTTCTCGTCTTTCGGTGTTCGCCCACCAATCTGGCGAGGCGCTCATGTCCGTTGATCTGAACCCGGTTTTCGCCACCCCTGAGGGGGCCTTCGCGGCGGATGCCGTGGTCGAGATCGGAACCCCCAATGCCCATTGACGCAGACACGCTGCTGAACTTCCCGATCCCGGAGGTTCGCCAAACCATCACGCCAGCGTCCAGCATCCTCTACGCCCTGTCCATCGGCATGGGCTGCGATCCAATGAGCCCTGACGCGCTGGATTTTGTCGATCACCAACGCGCGCTGAAGGCGATGCCATCGATGGCCGTCGTGCTGGGCAATCCCGGCTTCTGGTTGGCCGATCCTGCCACCGGTGTCGACGCGGTGCGCCTTGTGCACGGCGAGCAAGGGATCGTCTGGCACGCACCGCTTCCAACATCTGGCGAAGTCGTCGGCCGCACCCGTGTGACCGGCCTGGTGGATAAAGGTAGTGGCAAGGGCGCGCTGCTCTATTCTGAAAAGACGCTGACGGATGGCGGGGGCA
>JBBROR010000532.1:0-1750 GCA_038229175.1 Acetobacterales bacterium
GGGTTGCCCTCCAGAGCAAAAAGCTCGGAAGGTAGCCCTCGGTTGCAACAAGCTTCGAAACGCCTTCGGCACCAGGCACTGGCCGGATTACGCCGACTGCGCCGTGGCCGGTTTATGCCGACTCCGCCGTGGCCGGTTTATGCCGGTCGGTGACAATCAGCACCAGCCGCCTCGGCCGCTGCGACACAATTTGTCGGCACAACTCACTGCCTATCGAGCCGCCGGCCCCCGTCACCATCACCACCTTGCCGGTGATGTTGCGCAAGAACAGCGCAGCCGCAGGCGCCACCGGGTCACGGCCCAGCAGGTCGGCCACGTCCACCTCCCGGATTTGCGCCACCGCTGCATGGCCGTCCACCATTTCAACCAGGCCGGGCAGGATCTTGACCGGCAGGCCCACCGCCTTGATGCGCTCGATCAGCTTGCGTTTTTACGCAGCGCTGGCCGAGGGGATGGCCACCACTGTCTGGTCCACATCGTGGCGGACGATGGACTCGGCCAGTTGCTGACGGGCGAGCCCGGTAGGTCGTAGTGAGCCCGTGAACTCCAGTGTGCGTCGAGGCAAATGCGGTCTATCGCAGCAGCACAATTGGCAACACTCGATTCGCGACGAGATCGACTTCGAGCGGCAGGTGAACACCCTCCATTTCAGCCCGGTCAAGCATGGCTGGGTTGTACAGGCGGTGGACTGGCCGTATTCATCAATCAATCCATCGCTGCTTGCGCCAAGACCTGCTGCCCACAGCCTGGGGCTGCGCGGGCGATGACACAGGGGCGTTTGGCGAGTTAATCAGCACTTGCGAGGACAGAGCGGGTGATCGCGGCAGTGCACGGCACTGCTGGCGCCGGCCTGACGCTCAGGCCAGTACTTTCAGACCGTGTTTTTCGACAACGGCCAGCAGTTTGAGCGCCATGCCGCTCGGCCGCTTGGTTCCGGACTCCCATTTCTGCACCGTGGATTCGCTGGTATTGAGGAAGCGGGCAAACACCGGCTGGCTGACATGCGCGTCCTCCCGAATGCGCTTGATCTCTTCGGGTGCGATCTCCACGGGCGACGCGAGGCAGGATGCGTCGAAACCACGCATGGTCGCCTTGTCAATGGTGCCGGCACGGCGTAGCCCCTGCGCAGCGCCGTAGATAGCCTCGAAGGCGTCACTCTTGAACCTGGCTTTACTCGTCATGGAAAAATCTCCTGTAAGTCACCTTGACTCAGTGCGGATGCCAACCCGGCATCCGTCATTCGACCGTAGGCCTGCGCGAGCTTCCTGAAAGCAGCGAGCTCGTCGGCATCGATGTTGGCCCGATCCTTCTTGGCAAAGAGATACGCAAAAACCCAGTGCCGCCCACCCTTTGCCAAAACGATAGAGCGGTGCAGGTTCTCGTTGAGTCGCTTCTTGAATACGCCCCCGCCCAAATCATCAGCCTGACCCTTCATGATCTCCAGAATCGCAGCCATCAACGCCGGATCATCAATGCGCGCCTTCTTGGCAGCTTTGCCGAACCAAGTTGTCTTGAATGTTCGCGAGGAAACTTCTTCTGGCATTAAAAAGTATAGCACCCAGTCCTACTTTTAACATCGATCATCGGCCAGCCTTCGCCCAGCTGTGCAGTGCACGCGGCCATACCGCCCGCCCGGATGAACCCGACCCCGCCCACCGTCCGGCACTGGATCGACCACTTCCTGGCCCACACACGCCACAAAAACCGGCGCCCTAGCGCCCCGCCAACGCCGCCGCCACTTCGGCATTGA
>JBBROR010000533.1:0-1739 GCA_038229175.1 Acetobacterales bacterium
CGAACGCCCGATCACGTCTACTTCAACCAACCGCTTCTCGCAGCGGCGTGAAACCGGCAGACGCCCCACTTAGCAATCGAGCGGGACTGTTCAGACAAACCGAGCCACCTCTCGGGTCGGCTCTGTCAAACTAACCAGCATTTGGTTCGCCCTCCGTATTTTGAGCTCCAAAGCGTCTTCAATCAGACGTTCTTGAGGGGAACATAATAAGTACCGAACATGATATAATTAGGACAATGTTTGAAGCCCGCCCTCGCGTAACCACTTAGGGAAACGGTGGTGCATTTGCTTTGACAGCACCCACCCGCCGTATCGCGAGGCTCTCAGCTCGACTTTGTACGTTTTTGATCACGTCCAGGTCCAGAAGATGCTGTTGTTTACTATGTGATCAAGGGCCTGATCGAGGGGCAAGGCGCATCCGCCCATATCGTCGATGTCTTCCCATTTCCGTCGATGTGACCAGTAGCCGAGCCTGACTTCATCGCTGGTGCCGACGGGCTTGAGGCGAGCGATCGGTGCGTCGGTTGTCAGCAGGTAGAGGTGGTAGGCGCCATTGTCCTGGTACCAGCCCACGCCGCCGCCATTGGCTGCGTTGAACGCTTCAATCCGCAGTGCAATTTCGTCGCTGTTCATCGGGCAACCCTGGCGGCCTTCGGGTCACAGCGTATCCGATTCGGCTCGCCGCATGGCAACAGCCATAGCGTTGCAACCTGTATCAGTCGGGATTCGAAGCATGGGATGCGCGATCCAGACAAGGCCGTTATCGGCGACCCCGTTCCCCAGATACTGCGCCAATGGCTGCAGACGTGGCGCCCTTGTTTCACTTCACCCAGTTGGGAGCATGTGCTTGTTCTGGTGATGGGTGCCCTGCTGGCAACCGGCAAGCGGACCGTCACGTCCTGCCTGAGGGTGACCGGCCGGGCTGAGGCCTCCAACTTCGCAAGCTATCATCAGATCCTCAACCGCGCCCGCTGGAGCTCCCGTGCTGTTGCCAGACAGTTGCTGGGCCTTGTGGTCGATCGCCTTGTGCCTGACGGCCCTGTGGTCATCGGTATGGACGACACCATTGAACGCCGCTGGGGTCGCCGGATCACGGCACGGGGAATATACCGGGACCCGGTCCGCTCCAGTCACGGCCATTTCGTCAAAGCCAGCGGGCTGCGCTGGCTCAGCTTCATGGTGCTCACTCCGGTGCCATGGACCAGTCTGATCAAGGCATTGCCGGTCCTGACGCTGCTCGCCCCTTCGCAGCGATCCAACCGCCAACGCGGCTGCCGTCACAAATTGCTGACGGATTGGGCCCGACAAGGCGCTTTGCAATTGTCGCGCTGGTTGCCGGGTCGTCGGATCATCTTCGTTGGCGACAGCAGCTTTGCCGTTCACGAGCTGGCGCATGCCATCGTACGACGGGCAACGCTCATCAGCCGCCTGCGGCTCGATGCCAATCTGTTCGCACCGCCCCCAAAAAGAATATCCTCTTCGCTCGGACGGCCAGCGCAGAAAGGTCCGGCGCTGCCGAAGCTCAAAACACTGCTCGCCAACCCGGCGACACGTTGGACAAGAATCCTTGTCTCCGCCTGGTATGGCCATGGCAGCGGTAAGGCGCTCGAGATCACATCCGGGACCGCCTTGTGGTACAGGCCGGGCACCCCGGTGTTGCCGGTCCGGTGGGTGCTGGTTCGCGACCCCGAAGCAAAGCGCGACCCGCAAGCCTTCTTCAGTACCGACATCGCCCTTGA
>JBBROR010000534.1:0-1736 GCA_038229175.1 Acetobacterales bacterium
CCCAAAGACGAGCGCTCAGCGCTCGATGCACATCGCAACACCCATGCCGCCGCCGATGCACAGCGTGGCGAGGCCCTTCTTGGCGTCGCGGCGGCCCATCTCATGCAGCAGCGTCGTCAGAATGCGCGCGCCCGAGGCGCCGATCGGGTGGCCGATGGCGATGGCGCCACCGTTGACGTTCACCTTCGCCGTGTCCCAGCCAATGTCCTTGTTCACGGCACAGGCCTGCGCCGCGAACGCCTCGTTGGCCTCGACCAGATCCAGATCGGCGGCCTTCCAGCCGGCGCGCTCCAACGCCTTGCGGCTGGACGGGATCGGGCCGGTGCCCATCACCGACGGGTCGACGCCGACGGTGGCAAAGCTGGCGATACGGCCAAGTGGCGTCAGGCCACGGCGAGCGGCTTCCTTGGCGGACATCACGATGATGGCGGCCGCACCGTCGTTGAGGCCCGAGGCGTTGCCGGCCGTCACCGTGCCGTCCTTGCTGAAGGCCGGGCGAAGCTTGCCCATCACCTCCATGGAGCTGTCGTGGCGGATGTACTCGTCGGCATCGACGATGGTGTCGCCCTTGCGGCCCTTGATGGTGACCGGTGCGATCTCGTCAACGAATTTGCCCGCCTTATGCGCGGCAGACGCCTTGTGCTGGGAGGCAACGGCGAATTCATCCTGCTGTTCGCGGGTGATCTGGAAGGCCTTGGCCACGTTTTCCGCCGTGGTGCCCATGTGATAGCCGAAGAAGGCATCCCACAGCCCGTCCTTGATCATGGTGTCGATCATCTGAAGGTCGCCCATCTTCTGCCCGGCGCGCAGGTAGGCGGCGTGCATCGACATGCTCATGCTCTCCTGGCCACCAGCCAGCACGATGTCGTTCTCGCCGCTGCGGATCTGCTGGGCAGCCAACGCCACGGCCCGCAGGCCCGAGCCGCATACCTGGTTGATGCCGAAGGCGGTGGCACTGTCGGGAATGCCGGCGGCGCGGGCGGCCTGGCGGGCCGGGTTCTGGCCCTGGCCGGCCGTCAGCACCTGGCCAAGAATGACCTCGCCGATATCAGCGGCCTGCAGGCCGGCGCGGGCGAGGGCCGCCGTGATGGCGACGGTGCCCAGCACATGGGCCGGCGTGCTTGCGAAGGCGCCGTTGAAGCTGCCGACCGGTGTGCGCGCGGCGGATACGATAACGATGTCGTCCATTCTGGCCTCTCCCTGGCAGGTTCACCCCGCCTTAAGTTCGAAGTTTAGCCTTCCGCCGTGCTTTGCGGAAGCCGGGTGGGTGGGCGGGCACGCCCAGAGCCCACAACGCCAGCGGCGCCCACAGCGCCTCGCGGGCGGAGGCGCCGGCAACCATGCCGATATGGCCGGCCTTCGGCTTCACGATTGTGGTGCCGGGGATGGCGCTCGCCAACGCCAGCGCACTTTCCGGCGGCACGATGCGGTCGCGGTCTGGGATGGCGGCAAAGCAGGGCAGGCGAAGATTCTGCGGCGATATCGTCTGGCCGGCCACGCGCCAGGTGCCGTCGGCCGGGGCGTTGTCGCCATACCAGTCGCGCAGGCATTGCCGCGCCACGGGCGCTGCCAGCGGCACACCATCGTTGAGCCAGTCCTCGATTGCCACGAACTGCCGGGCGCGGTCGCTGTCCTGCGCGGACTGGCCAAAGGCGCGGTATTTGTTCCCCCCGGCATGCGGATCGGCCACGCCGAACATCATCTGCAGCAGATCCACCGGCAGGGTGCCGCTGGCC
>JBBROR010000535.1:0-1708 GCA_038229175.1 Acetobacterales bacterium
ATCGTGTGGTCGGCTTTCCAGAGATTCTTTATCCCGACGCGGTCCTGGGCACCTGAGCGTTTCCGGGGGCCGGTTGCGCCTTCGGCGGCAAGCAGCGTGCTTGCACTCTCCCGCGAGGGATGGCTCGAATGACCTCTACATGGCGGATTGCGCCGCGCCGTTCAACTGCTAAACGGGATGGGGATCGGAACGAAACCCAGCTTTGCGCACTTCCTTGGTTGAAGAGTGGGAGTGTTTTCGATGGCCAATATCTATTACCGCGTGGTTCCGCATGATGGCGGCTGGGCATACACGCTGGACGGCGTGTTCTCCGAGACGTTCCCGGCCCACGCGCTCGCCTTTCGCGCGGCGCAGCTTGTGGCCCAGGAACAGCACGTGGCGGGCAATACGACGTATATCGAGTATCAGGACGCTGCCGGCGAATGGCATACCGAAAAATCCATGGGCGATGATCGTCCGGATGTGGATGTGGTGAAGTAGCCGCCTTTACGGGATCAGGAGTTCGATCAGGAACGGGCCGGGGGTGCGGTTGGCCTGTTCGAACAGGTCGTTGAATTGATCCATGGTGGTTGCCTGTGCTGCCGCCACGCCCATGCCGCCGGCGATCTTCACCCAGTCCAGATCAGGATTGCCGAGATCCATCATGTCCAGCGCGACGCGGCCGGGATTGGCGCCGACACCGGCGAGTTCGCCGAGCAGGATGGCGTATTTGCGGTTGGCGAGAATGATGGTGGTCACATTCAGCCGCTCGCGTGCCTGGGTCCAGAGCGCCTGCACGGTGTACATCGCCGAGCCATCGGCCTGAAGTGTGACCACGCGGCGATCCGGGCAGGCGATTGCGGCGCCGGTGGCCATGGGCAAGCCATCGCCAATCGCACCACCGGTCAGTTGCAGCCAGTCATGCGGGGCGGCGTGATGCGTGCCGGGATAAAGGCCGCGGCCGAAGCTAACGCTTTCATCCACCACGATGGCGTTGTCCGGCAGCAGCGCGCTGAGGGAGCGGCCCAGGGCCTCGCTGGTCACGGCGCCGGTGGCCTTCTCGCTGCGCCGGCCTGATGTGGGGGCGACGGGCTTTGCGTCGAGCGTGTCGGCCAAAGCGGTGAGCGTGGCGGCGAGGTTGTGCTCCATCCGCGCCAGCACGTGTATTTGGGCGTCGTCCGGGAACATGTAGCCGGGCTTGTTGGGGTAGGCGAAGAACCCCACTGGCTTGTGTGCGCCGACGAGGATGACGTGCTTGACGCCGGCCAGCGACGCGATGGCCTGGTCGATCGGGTAGGGGATGCGGTCGATGGCGTGGCGACCTTCGCCGCGTTCGATGCGGGCGTTGGAGGTTTGCGCCATCAGGGAGGCGCCCGTTGCTGCGGCGATGGCGTGCGCGGTGGCGAGCGGCGCGGCGCGCAGAGCGCTGTTGCCGAGCACGATGACGGTCTTTTCGCCGCGGCGGAGGATGCGGGCGGCGGTGGCGACCAGGCCGGGTTCGGCGGCCTGGGCGGTGGGGATGGGCAGCGGTTTGGCCACCACGCCGCCGGCGTCCCAGCAGGTGTCGGACGGCAGGATGAGAGTGGCGATCGTCCCTGGTGTGGTCTGCGCGGCCTGGGCTGCCATCGCCGCATCCTGACCGACGGTGGCGGCATGGGTGGCGGTGCGGACCCAGCCGGAGACGACGCGGGCGAGGCCTTCGGTGTCGGCGGTCAGCGGTGCATCGAGC
>JBBROR010000536.1:0-1699 GCA_038229175.1 Acetobacterales bacterium
AAAAAAGCCGAACATCGCGAACAGCAGCACAAGGAAGATCAGGACACCGAGCATTGCAAATCCCTAAACCAGCGCCGCGGCAAAGGCGATACCCCAGCGCACCACCTTATCCGAACCTGTTGTCGCGGGGGAAACCCGTTGGCGGCAGCCGCCCGGCGGTGCCGCGGGCCGCTTTCCAGAACCCCAGTTCGGCCTCGGTCCGCACCCGCCCGGATGCCCCGCCCATCCCCCAGCTCAGCCCTTCGGCCATCACGAAACCGCGCGCGTCGGCCATGCCGCCATCCTTGTATTTCTGCAACGCCACGCCTTGCCCGCGCGCCATTACCGGCAGTTCGTCGATCGGGAACACCAGCAGCTTGCGGTTGTCGCCGATCACCGCGACCATGTCCTCCCCCGGCACCAGCGGCCGCACCACCGCCAGCCGCGCGCCGTCGCGCAGGTTCAGCACCTGGCGGCCCTTGCGGGTTTCGGCGAGCACATCGGCAGCTTCGACAACGAACCCGCGCCCGTCGCTCGCCGCCAGCAGCAGCCGCGCATCGGCCCGCCACACCGCCAGCAGCGCGATCTCCGTGCCTTCGGCAAGATCGATCATCAGCCGGATCGGCTCGCCGAAGCCGCGCCCGCCCGGCAGCTTGTCCGCCCCCAGCGTATAGAATCGGCCGTCGCTGGCCACCACCATGATCCGGTCGGTGGTGTAGGCGTGAAAGGCGTGCGCCGCGCCATCGCCTTCCTTGAACTTGATCGCATCGCCCGCCGCCAGGTCCTGGTGGCCCTTCATCGCGCGGATCCAGCCCATTTTGCTGGCGATGATGGTCAGCGGTTCCTTGTCGATCATCTCTTCAAGGCTGATCATCTTGACGTTCGGCGCCGTGGTGAAGCTGGTGCGCCGCGCCCCCAGCAGCGTGGTCGGGCCATAGGCGTCGCGCAGCGCTGCAAGCTCGGCCTGCATCCGCGCCGTCTGTTCGGCTGCCGAACCGATCAGCCCGCGCAGGCCCGTCGCTTCCGCTGTCAGCGCCTGGTTTTCGCGGGTGATCTCGATCTCCTCGAGCTTCCGCAGCGATCGCAGCCGCATGTTCAAGATTGCTTCGGCCTGCACCTGTGTCAGGTCGAACGCCGCGATCAGTTCGGCCTTGGCATCATCTGTCTCGCGGATGATCCGGATGACTTCATCAAGGTTGAGATAGGCCTTCAACAGCCCGCCCAGCACCTCCAGCCGCGCCTCGATCTTGCCCAGCCGGAATTGCGACCGCGCCACCAGCACCTCGCGCTGGTGCACCAGCCATTTCGCCAGCACCTGCTTCAGCGACAGCACGCCCGGCCGGCCATGGTCGAGCACGTTCATGTTGATCGGCACGCGCACTTCGAGGTCGGTCAGCTTGAACAGGCTTTCCATCAGCACATCGGCATCGACATTGCGCGATCGCGGCTGGATGACAATGCGCAGCTGGGCATCGCTATGGTCGTCGATATCGCCCAGGATCGGCAGTTTCTTGTCGATGATCAGCCCGGCCAGTGCTTCGATCAGCTTGCCCTTGACGACCTGATAGGGGATTTCGCTGATCTCGATGTGCCAGGTGCCACCCTTTTCCTCGATCTTCTGCCAGCGCGCCCGCAGCCGGAAACTGCCGCGCCCGGTCGCATAGGATTCAGCGATGCTGGCGGCCGGTTCGATGCACACGCCGCCGGTCGGGAAATCCGG
>JBBROR010000537.1:0-1699 GCA_038229175.1 Acetobacterales bacterium
AGGATGGAGCCGGAGCCGGCGCCGATGGTGCGCAGCACGGCGATGTCCCGGGTTTTGTCTTTCACCATCATGATCAGCGAGCTGACGATATTGAAGGCGGCCACCAGGATGATGAGGGTGAGGATGAGGAACATCACGTTGCGCTCGACCTCCACCGCTGCAAAAAAGGCGTTGTTGTTCTGCGTCCAGTCGACGACGCGGACCGGGGTGCCGGCGAGTGCGGTGCGGATGCGGCGGCCGGTGTTGACGGCCTGGTCGGGGTCGGTGGTGGTGACCTCGATCTGGCTGGCGGCGTTGGGCATGCGGAAGAGGATTTGGGCGGCGTCCATCGGCATGAAGACGAAGCCGTTATCGGCCTCGCTGAAGCCGACCTGGAAGATGGCGACGACGGTATAGGCGCGGCCGCGGGGGATGGAGCCGAAGGGGGTGGCTGTCATGTCTGGCGCATAGACCTGAAGCCTGCTGCCGACGCCGAGCCCTGCGCGGCCGGCGAGACCGGCGCCGATGACAATGGCGTCGTCGCCTTCGAACTGGTCGAGGCTGCCGGCGGTGATGTTGGTGGCGACGACTTTTAACTTGCGGAGGTCTTCCAGCCTGATGCCGCGGACGAGGCCGGCGCTGTAGTTGCCGCCCTGCTCGGGTTTGAGGCCGGCGGGGCGTTCGACGACGGCGGTGGCGGAGACGACGCCGGGGACGTCGCGGACCTTGGCGGTGACGGCGTCGTAGTCCGTGAAGGTTTGGCCGGCGGCGTAGATGCCGAGATCGCCGTTAAGGCCCAAAATTTTGCTCAGCAGCTCCTGACGGAAGCCGTTCATCACGGACATCACGATGATGAGTGTGGCGACACCGAGGGCGATGCCGACGAGTGAAAAGATGGCGATGATGGAGACGAAGCGCTCGCCTCTGCGGGCGCGCAGGTAGCGGCCAGCCACGGTGCGTTCGAACGCGTTGAACATTTTAGTTGAACATTTCAGTTGATCTGGGCCAGCGCGTCGGCCAGAGACAGTTCCTGCTTTTCGCCGCTGGCGCGGCGCTTGAGTTCGACCATGCCGGTTTTGGCGCCGCGCGGGCCGATGACGATCTGCCAGGGGTGGCCCATCAGGTCGGCATCGGCGAATTTGGCGCCGGCGCGGTCTTCGCGGTCGTCGTAGAGGGCTTCGCCTTTGAGGGCGGCGTAGGCTTCCTCGGACAGCGCGTTGCAGGCGGCGTCGCCCACTTTGAGGTTGAGGATGACGGCTTTGAAGGGGGCCACGCTGTCGGGCCAGATGATGCCGGCTTCGTCGTGGTGGGCCTCGATGAGGGCGCCAACGAGGCGGGAGACGCCGACGCCGTAGCTGCCCATGTGGGGGACGGTCTGCGTGCCGTCTCGGCCGGCCACGGTGAGGCCCATCGGCTCGGAATACTTGGTGCCGAAGTAGAAGATGTGGCCGACCTCGATGCCGCGGCCTTCGCGCTGGTTGGCGACATTGCCCCAGGTGGGTTCGTGGTGCTTTTCGTCGGTGGCGGCGTAGTGGTGGGTGACTTCGTTGAAGAAGCGTTCGAGGTCGGCGGGGGAGTTGTGGTCCACCGCTTCCTTGGTAAAGTCCATGTCGTCGTACGCCGCGTCGTAGAAGACCTGGCTTTCGCCGGTGGGCGCCAGGATGATGAATTCGTGGCTGAGATCGCCGCCGATCGGGCCGGTGTCGGCGATCATGGGGAT
>JBBROR010000538.1:0-1692 GCA_038229175.1 Acetobacterales bacterium
AAATTTGTCTCGACGTTCAAGGCGGCGAATGCAGGCATGCGGCCGAACTTCATGGCGGTGTTCGGCTATGACGGCATGCAGCTGATCTACGACGCCATCAAGAAGACCGGCGGCAAGGGCGATGGCGCCGCATTGGTGGACGCCATGAAGGGCGCTTCGTGGGAAAGCCCGCGTGGGCCGGTGATGATCGACCCCGCAACGCGCGACATCGTGCAGGATGTGTACATCCGCAAAGTGGAGCGGGTTGGGGGGGAGCTTTACAACGATGAGTTCGCCACTGTGAAGCAAGTGCGCGATCCCGCGCATGGTGCGACGCCCTAAGCTTGAACTGAGAGCGCCACGGCGGTGTTGACCAATCTGTTCGACGGCGTGGCGTATGGCATGCTGCTTTTCGTGATGGCGTGCGGGCTGTCCGTTACCTTGGGCCTCATGAACCTCATCAACCTGGCGCATGGCGCGTTTGCCATGGCCGGGGGGTATGTGACGGTTATCCTGGTCAACCGTCTGGGCGTGCCGTTCTTTGCGGCGCTGCCGCTGGCGTTCGTGGCGTCGGCCTTGATCGGGCTGGCGCTGGAACGCACGCTTTATGTGCATGTCTACAAGAAATCGCATCTGGAGCAGGTGCTGTTCAGCATCGGGCTGGTGTTCATGGCGATGTCGGGCGTGAGCTATACGCTCGGCTCACAGCAGGTTTTTATTCATTTGCCGGCGTTTCTTTCGACGCGGTTCGATGTGTTTGGCGTGAGCATCGGGGCGTATCGGCTGCTGATTATCGTGGTGTGCGGGGCGTTGGCAGTGGCGCTGCAGTTCGCGGTGGCCCGCACCCGGTTTGGGTCGCAGTTGCGCGCAGCGGTGGATGATCCCGTGGTGGCGCGTGGGCTGGGGATCAATGTGGATCTGGTGTTTGCGGTGACCTTCGCTGTCGGCTCTGGGTTGGCGGGGCTGGGCGGCGCGTTGGGGGCCGAGCTGTTGGGGCTGGACCCGACGTTTCCCGTGAAATTCATGGTGTATTTTCTGATCGTGGTGGCGGTGGGCGGTTCGGCCGGGATGACGGGGCCGCTGGTGGCGGCGCTGCTTCTGGGTGTGGCTGACGTGTCGGGCAAGTATTACCTGCCGCAGTTCGGCGCCTTCATCATCTATGTTTTGATGATCGTGGTGCTGCTGTGGCGGCCGCAGGGATTGTTCGGGCGGAGCGGCCGATGAGCAGGCGGGATGACAACATCATGGCGGCATCAAAGGCTTTACGCGATGTATCGCGGGTGAAGCCGGCTGAAATGGCGTTCTGGCTGGCGGCGCTGGCGAGTTTCTTCTTTCTGCCGGAGCAGCATCTTCTGTTGAACGAGGTGTTGATCACCGGGCTGTTCGCGTTGTCGCTCGATCTGGTGCTGGGCTATGGCGGCATCGTGTCGCTGGGCCATGCGGCCTTCTTTGGCTTCGGCTGCTACGCGGCGGGGTTGCTGACAAAATACGGCGTGCCGGACCCGTTGCTGGGTCTGGCCATCGTGGCGGTGCTGACGGGGGCTTTGGGGTTTGTCACCAGCTTCCTGGTGTTGCGTGGCACCGACCTCACGCGGATCATGGTGACGTTGAGCGTGGGCGTGCTGCTGGGGGAGATCGCCAACCGGATGGCGTGGCTGACCGGGGGCGCGGACGGGTTGCAGGGTGTGGCACCTGGGCTGCTGCTGGGGCGGT
>JBBROR010000539.1:0-1691 GCA_038229175.1 Acetobacterales bacterium
CCCCGAGGCATTGCCCGATTTCATCGAGGAAAACGCTGGCCGCATCACCACCATCTACCATCTGGGCGCGATTTCGGAGACCACGGCCACCGATGCCGATCTGATCGTGCAGCGGAACTTCAAGTTCTCGGTGATGCTGTGGAATGCCTGCACGCGGCACGGCATTCCGCTGATCTACGCATCATCCGCCGCCACCTACGGCGATGGCGAGCAGGGTTTTGACGACAGCAACGATCTTGAAGACGTCAAAAAACTTCGGCCGCTGAACCTTTATGGGTGGAGCAAGTGGCTGTTCGATTGCTGGGTGCTGGACAATCATGCCCACAAGGCGCCGCCGGTCTGGGCGGGGCTTCGGTTTTTCAACGTGTATGGGCCGAACGAGTATCACAAAGGCGCCATGCAAAGCCTGGTGTCCAAGATCGTGGCAGCGCACACGCCGGGCGCCTCGGTGAAACTGTTCAAGTCCTACAAGGACGGTTTCGCCGACGGCGAACAGCTGCGTGATTTTGTCCACGTGGACGACGTGGTGGCCGTCATGCTCTGGCTTGCCGGCCGCAGCACGCCGGGCGGCATCCTGAATTTGGGCACCGGCATTGCCCGCAGTTTTGCGGATCTCGCCAAAGTCGCCGTGCTGGCCTGCGACGATACGCCGCGCATCGAATTCGTCGAGATGCCTGAGAGCATCCGCCCAGCCTATCAATACTATACCAAGGCCGACATGCGCCGCCTGCGCGCACTCGGCTACAACACCGAATTCCGAACCTTGGAAGACGGCGTGACACGCTATGTACGGGACTATCTTCGCGCCCACGACAAATATCGTTAGGAACCGCCCCAATGGATTTCACACTCAGCGAAAAGTCCGAGCGATACCGAGGCGAGATCCGAAAGTTCGTCGATGAGCGGCTGATCCCGCTTGAATCCGATCGTGCCGCCTATGATGAACACGAGAATATCAGCATGGGCCTGCTGGCCGAGTTGCGGCAGGAAGCACGGGCCCAGGGTCTGTGGGCACTGAACATGCCGCTGGCCCGCGGTGGCGGCGGGCTTTCGTTGGCCGAGATCGCGCCCTGCTACGAGGAAATGAACCGCTCCATCTTCGGCCCCGTGGTGTTCAACGCCGCCGCCCCGGATGACGGCAACATGCGCGTGCTGGAGCAGGTCGCGACTGCCGAACAAAAACGCGTGTTTCTGCAACCGATCGTGGATGGCGAAGTACAAAGCGCCTTTGCGATGACCGAACCGGATGGCTGCGGCTCCGATCCGTCACTGACGTACACAACGGCCACGCGCACCAACACCGGCTGGAAGATCCACGGCCGCAAATGGTTCATCACCGGCGCCGAGGCGGCCAAGCATTTCATCGTCATCGCCCGTACCTCTGAAGACACGCGCAAAGGGCTCAGCGCATTCCTGTTCCATGCCGATCAACCAGGCTGGAACATCATGCGGCGCATTGCCATCATGGGCCCCGAGGAACACGGCGGGCATTGCGAAATCTCCTTCGACGGCCTGGAGATTCCGGAAGGCAACCTGCTGATGAATGTCGGCGACGGGCTGAAGCTGACACAGATCCGCCTCGGCCCCGCCCGCCTGACCCACTGCATGCGCTGGACCGGACTTGCGCGGCGCGCGCTGGAGATTGCCACCGACCACATCGAAACGCGCGCCAGCTTCGGGGCCAAGCTGGC
>JBBROR010000540.1:0-1682 GCA_038229175.1 Acetobacterales bacterium
CATGGGCGTGACCCTGGGAGCCGAAGCCGACGATGGCGACCTTCTTGGCCAGGATCAGGTTCACGTCCGCATCGCGGTCGTAGTAAACGCGCATCTTGTTGTCCTTATTTTCGACTTGCCGTCGTCCGGCTACATTGCACAGACGGGCTGGGGGTTTCAGATGAGGCGGGTTCCGCGTGCGATGGCCGCTACACCCGTGCGGGACACTTCGGCAAGACCCAAGGGGCGCATGAGGTCCACAAACGCGTCGATCTTGTCGGTCTGCCCGGTCATTTCGAACACGAAGCTCTCGGTGGTGGCATCCACCACACGCGCGCGGAAGGCATCCGCCAGGCGCAGCGCCTCGGCGCGATTGGGGCCATCCCCGATCACCTTCACCAGCGCCATTTCGCGCGCGATGTGCGGGCCATCCTGCGTGAGATCGGATACGCGATGGATGGGCACCAGGCGGTCGAGCTGGGACTTGATCTGCTGGATCACCATCGGCGTGCCGGAGGTTACGATGTTGATGCGGCTGCGGCCGCGGTCGCCCTCCACAGGCGCCACCGTCAGGCTGTCGATGTTGTAGCCGCGGCCCGAAAACAGGCCGATGACCCGCGCGAGTACGCCAGCCTCGTTCTCCACCAGAACAGAGATGGTGGCCGACCGAACGGTCGGATCGGGGGGATATGCCATTTTGCTACCCGGCGCCGGTCAGATCAGACCAGCACCAGCCCTTCGTCCGTAAGACCGGCGGCGCGGCCGCTCTGCATGAAGTCGGCATGCTCAGGGCCAAGGATCATTTCGTTATGCGCAGCCCCAGAGGGGATCATCGGGTAGCAGTTTTCCTTCTCGTCGACACAGATCTCGGCAACCACGGCGCGCGGCTCGGCAATCATGGCGCGGATCACGTCGTCCAGCTCATCGACGCTGGTGGCGCGCATGCCCACGCCGTGGAACGCATCGGCCAATTTCACGAAATCCGGCAATGCCTCGCTGTAGCTTTCGGAATAGCGGCTTCCGTGGAGCAGCTCCTGCCACTGGCGCACCATGCCCATGTAACGGTTGTTGAGGATGAACACCTTCACTGGCAGGCGATACTGCGCAAGCGTCGCCATCTCCTGGATGTTCATCAGGATGGACGCCTCGCCGGCGATGTCGATGCACAGTGCATCGGGATGCGCAATTTGCACGCCCATCGCGGCCGGCAGGCCGTAGCCCATGGTGCCCAGCCCGCCCGACGTCATCCAGCGATTGGGCTGGTCGAAGCGGAAATACTGCGCCGCCCACATCTGGTGCTGGCCAACCTCGGTGGAGATGTAGGTCTGCTGGCCGGTCTTGGCCTCGTGCTCGCGGGTGATGTCATACAGGCGCTGGATGGCGTGCTGCGGCTTGATGATGCCGCCCTTTTCCATCGTCTGCGTGAACTTCAGGCATTTCACGGCGCGCCAGGCCTCGATCTGCGCCCACCACTCGGCAAGTTCCGCTGCCTGTGGCTTGGCGTCGTCGGCGTCCCACGCATCGCACAGGGCCTCGAGCGCATAGGTTGCGTCGGAAATAATCGGCACTTCGACTGACACGTTCTTGTTGATGCTGGACGGATCGATATCGATGTGAATCTTCCGGCTGTCTGGCGAGAACGCGTTCAGCCGCCCCGTCACGCGGTCGTCGAACCGCGCGCCAACGTTCAACATCACGTCGCA
>JBBROR010000541.1:0-1678 GCA_038229175.1 Acetobacterales bacterium
AGCGCCACCCCAGGTTGATTTGAAACCGGGGCTTTGGGGGGTGAGGCGCCCGACCCGCTGCGATCCCGGCGCACGCCCCACCTTGGTGCGGCGGCTGGAGGACGCGCCGTTCTATACGCGCTCCGAAATTCGCACCGTCTTTCTCGGGCGCGAGGCGCACGGCGTGCACGAAAGCCTTGATCTAGATCGATTTATTCGCCGTTGGGTGCAGTTTCTCTTGCCGTTCCGCATGCCGCGGATCGCAAAGCGGGCCAGCCAGTGAACGAACGGCTTTACCGGCCGCCGGCGCCCTTGCCGCGAACGCCGGTGCGGGGTCTCGTTCGAGCAATACTGTCCGGAGAACGGGACCTGCTGAGCCTGTTGCCGGACGTGGCCTACGCAACGCGGGTTGGGCCCTTGGGAAAATCCAGGCGCGGCATCGTGATCGTCAACGAGCCCGCCGTGGTGGCCCAGGTGCTGATTGACGTCGAGCAGGTATTTCCCAAGAACGACCTGCTGGTGGGCGCGCTGGAATCCGTGGTGGGCAACTCGATGTTTGTCTCGTCCGGCGCCACCTGGCGGCGGCAGCGACGAATGATCGACCCGGCCTTCTCCCATATGCGGGTCAACCGGGCGTTCGATGCGATGCAGGCGGGGGTGGATGCCTACGAGGCGGTGCTGGACCGACGCGCGAAAGCCTCCGAGGCGTTTTCGCTGGACGCGGCCATGAGCGAGTTGGCGGCAGATATCATCTGCCGCACGATCTTCACCCAGTCGCTCGCCTCAGAGACGGCGCGCGAGGTGTTTACGGCATTTGGCCAGTTCGAACGCAGCGTGGCCAACACCGAGATCAGGCGCCTGCTGTTCGGCAAGCCGTTTGCGAAAATTCCACAGAGCCAGGCGGTCATGGAGGCGTGTGCCAGCATACGCCGGAATGTCGGCACTATGCTCGACCCGCGCCTTTCGCCCGGTGCGCCGGCTATCGACGATATCGTGGGCGCGGTGATCGCAGCGCGGGACAGCGACACCGGGCAAGCCTTCACCCGCGAGGAACTGATCGACCAGATCGGTGTGTTCTTCCTGGCCGGGCACGAGACCACGGCCAGCGTGCTGACGTGGATCTTCTTCATCCTGTCGCAGAACCCCGAGACTGCCGAACGCATGCGCGTGGAGGTTTCGGCGGTGGCTGGTAAGGGTGAGATCCGGCTTGACCACACCAAGCAGCTCGCCTTCGTGCGCAACGTCTTCCGCGAGGCGATGCGGCTGTATCCGCCGATCACCTTCATCCCCCGCGTGGCAAGTCGAGATACCGAATTGGCCGGGTTGCACCTCAAACGCGGCACGATGGTGATGATTGCGCCGTGGACGATCCACCGCAGCCCGGCCAACTGGCCCAACCCCGATCGCTTCGATCCGGATCGGTTCGCGCGTGAGAGCGATATTCCCTCAGGCGCCTACATTCCGTTCGGGCTGGGGCCGCGCGTCTGTGTCGGCGCCGCGTTCGCCACCATCGAAAGCACGTTGATCCTGGCGCGGCTTGTCAGGCGATATGATTTCCAGCCGATCGCGCCGCACAATGTGCGTCCCGTGGCGCGGCTGACCACCAAACCCTTCGCTGAGATCAGCTGCCGGGTACTGCTACGTGCCGGCGTGGGCTGAGCCTTTTGAAATGATACAGAATGATGCTGACGCCGATCAC
>JBBROR010000542.1:0-1675 GCA_038229175.1 Acetobacterales bacterium
GCCGACGCCACGAACGCCAGCGGCAGCGCCGCAAAGAACGGCACGCCCAGACGGTTGACCAGCACCACCGTCACATACCCCCCGGCCATGGCAAACGCGCCATGCGCCAGGTTGATGAGGTTCATGAGGCCCAAGGTGACGGACAGCCCGCACGCCATCACGAACAGCAGCATGCCATACGCCACGCCGTCGAACAGATTGGTCAACACCGCCGTGGCGCTTTCAGAAGCTTTTTAAGGCGTCGCACCATGCGCGGGATCGCGCACCTGCTTCACGGTGGCGAACTCCTCGTTGTAAAGCTCCCCCCCGACGCGCTCCACTTTGCGGATGTAGACATCCTGCACGATGTCGCGCGTCGCGGGGTCGATCATCACCGGCCCACGCGGGCTTTCCCACGAAGCGCCCTTCATGGCGTCCACCAAGGCGGCGCCATCGCCCTTGCCACCGGTCTTCTTGATGGCGTCATAGATCAGCTGCATGCCGTCATAGCCGAACACCGCCATGAAGTTCGGCCGCATGCCTGCATTCGCCGCCTTGAACGTCGAGACAAATTTCTTGTTGGCCTCCGAGGGATGGCTCGCCGAATACGGCCCCGCCGTCACCACGCCCAAGGTCACGTCGCCCATGTCGTTGAGCTGGTCGTCATCCGTCACGTCGCCGGTGCCGATCAGCTTGATGCCTGTCTTGTCCAGGCCGCGCTCGATAAACTGCTTGATGAACACAGCGCCAAAGCCAGACGGCGTGAACACGAACACCGCATCGGGCTTCGTATCGTTCACCCGCTGCAGGAACGGCGCGAAATCCGGATTCGCCAACGGCACCCGCAAGCTGTCGAGCACTTCGCCGCCGGCCGCCTTGAACTGCTTGTTGAACCAGGTCTCTGCGTCCAGCCCCGGGCCGTAATCGGCCACCAACGTCACCACCTTGCGGATGTTCTGCCCCGCCGCCCACGTTCCCATCGTGCCTGACACCTGCGGCAAGGTCTGCGACGTGCGCACGATGAACGGTGACTTCTCGGTAATCACAGACGTCGCCGCCGCCATCACCACCATCGGCACCTTCGCCTGCGTGGCAATCGGCGCCACCGACAACGCGAGAGGCGTCAGGCCGAAGCCCGCCAGCACGGCCACATGGTCCTTCACCACCAGCTCCTGCGCCACCCGCCGCGTGGTATCGGCCACCCCTGCGTCATCGCGCAGGATCACCTCCACCTTGCGGACGGCCACCATGTCGCCGTTCTGTGCCATGAACAGCTTCACCGCCGCATTGATCTGCTTGCCGGTGGACTGCGACGGCCCCGTCATCGGCAGAATAAGCCCGATCTTGAACGCCTCCTGCGCCATGGCAGGAAGCGAGACCGCCAACAGCGCACCATACAGGCCCGCACACAGGGCAGCGCCGGCAAGACGACGTGGAAGCATGCGGATCATGGTCGTTTCCCTATTGATTATGGACGTTCGTAGCGCTGCCTCGGAAATTCCGTCAATCCGCCGCGTGCTGAAGCCCCGCCCGCTGGGCCAACAAAGTGTCCAGCAGATCGTCAAGGCTGCCATCGGCCAACATCTCTTTCGACAGCATCCGCCCCTGCTCGGCCGCGAGCGCCTGGCGCTGCGCAATGGCCAGGCTCATCAGCGGCGGCACCCCAGCCTCGCTCACCGTCACGGCAACTTCCGCC
>JBBROR010000543.1:0-1671 GCA_038229175.1 Acetobacterales bacterium
ATCCGGCAGGTCGATACGCGCCAGATACCAGATGGCCGGCATGCCGAACGACAGATGCGGATCGCCGGCGAGCATGGGGTGGCCGGTGGCGCTGTGGGCGCCATCCACCGCCCAGGCGTTGCTGGCACTGGCGGGGAGGGTGAACGGATCGGGGAAATTCGGCAGCAGGCTGGCCCAGGCCCGCGCAACAAGCCCCGAGACGGGCAGCCACGCCTGGGTGGGACGTGCGTCCTGGCTGGGCCAAAGTGCGTCGATCCGCTGAGGGCTGAGATGATCGGACAGATGCAGCCGCGCCAGCTCGGTGCGCCAGTTGCCTGAGAGATAAAGCCCCATGGTCTTGCCCCAGAGCAGGCTGTCGGCCGCTGTCCAGTGCCTGGGCGTGCCGAGCAGGGCGAATTCCAGTGCTGCGAACCTGCCCCTTCTGTCGATCCAGGCATTCACGCCGGTGGCATACGCTTCCAGCACGGCGCGGGTGTCGGCGGGCACGGCTTCGAGATCGGCCTGGGCGTGGTCGCGCAGATTGAGGGTTCGGTTCAGCTGGTCCAACCGCAGAGCCGGCATGCCCACCAGTTCGCTGATTTCGCCGCGTGCCACGCGGCGCATGAGGTCCATCTGGAACATCCGCTCGCGCGCATGAAGAAAGCCGAGTGCTGTTGCGCCATCCTGCTCGGTTGTCGCGGCGATTCGGGGAATGCCGTCGGCATCGATCGTGATGGACACGGGCCCGGACAGGCCTGCCACCTGCACGTTGAGGTCGCCGCCCGGCAGCGTGCGCCAGACCACAGCGCCTGCAACCAGAAGGACCACGATGAGGATGATCGCCAGGGGGACCAGAATCCAACGCATCAGACTGCGGGCGAGTTGAAGGAATTGCTGTGTGGGGTGTGGCATGAGGCGGAGATGGCCCTGCCTGCGGTGAAAGCAAAGCCGCGCTTGCCGGTTTTGGCGCGGCTGCTACGGTCCTGGTCCGACAGGGGAGACATTAAGGCATGACCGACACAAACGGCGCTGCGCGGCCAGAATTCACCGGAGAGCTGTTCGAGAAAGGTATTGCCATCCGCCGTGCCGTAGCTGGCGATACGTATGTGGACGCCGCCTTGGGGAATGCCACCGACTACACCGCTGATCTACAGAAGCTGGTAACTGAGACCGCATGGGCGATGGTGTGGAGCAGGCCAGGACTCGACCTCAAATACCGCTCGATGGTGACGGTTGCGATGTTGGCGGCGATGGACCGTTCTCATGAGCTGAAAACCCACCTGCGCGGTGCGATGAACAACGGTGTGACGCGCGACGAGATCAAGGAGATCCTGCTGCAGGCCTGCATCTACGCGGGCTTCCCGGCCGGTCTCGAGGGTTTCCGCGTGGCGGGCGAGCTTTACCGCGAGATCGACGCGATTTCGGTGCACAAGGTTTAATGGTTCAGACGGGCTGCAAGCTGTTAATCGCCCGGTAACAGCTGGTCATGGCCAGTTTTCGCGCTGCCGGTGTGGGGGTTGCAGCCATGCTCCCGGAATTTCCCTTTGTTTTTAGATTTTTCAGGGGATTAGGGTTGTGTGGCGGAGAAGTCGCAGCGTGACTTCAACCATAATTCTTTTTCGTTCGGACCGGAGAATCCGCGATAAAAGCTTCACAACGGTGCGATAACCGTTTATCGACGTCTTAAGTTTG
>JBBROR010000544.1:0-1653 GCA_038229175.1 Acetobacterales bacterium
ATCGTGCCAAGCTGCACAGCACGAACCCGCTGGAACGCCTCAACGGCGAGATCAAGCGACGCAGCGAGGTCGTCGGCATCTTCCCCAACGAGGCCGCCGTCACCCGACTGATCGGGGCGCTGCTGCTCGAACAGAACGACGTGTATGGACCGCCCCCGCCTTGCAAGGGATTTTGAACAACGATGACGGACCCGGCGCTTGCAGTCGTGTATCCGGCCTTGTCGCGCGGCAGCACGGCCGCAGGCCCTGATGGTTTTCGCGGATCGGCGGCCAGACAAATGGACGAGCTCGTAGCGGCTCGCATCGTTTCATTGACCTTTGCCGAACCCGGTCAGACCGGTTCGCCATCATCGTGCATCACCCTCGCAAGCCAGCGCCGCCTGCGGCAGCGCCGACCCGGTTACGCCGCCGCGACCACGGCGGGACGGCGATACGTCTCGGCACGGGTGAGCATCGCCCACAATGCCCGCGCCGTCTTGTGCGCCACCGCCGTCGCGGCGACATTCACCGGCCGGCGGCCAATCAAGGCCGTCAGCCAGGGCCGGGGCGCCACGTCCTTGCGGAACGTGGTGCCGACCACCGCCCGCGCGCCGTGGATCAGCAGCGTGCGTAGGTAACGGTCGCCTCCCTTGCTGATCCGGCCGATGCGCTCCTTGCCACCGCTGGCCTGGATGCGCGGTGTCAGCCCGAGCCACGCCGCGAAGTGCCGCGCCGACTGGAACTGCCTGCCGTCGCCGACTGCGGCGACGAGCGCCGTGGCCGTCATCGGCCCGACGCCTGGGGCCGAGGCGAGGCGTTGGCTTGCCTCGTTTGTCTTATGCCAGGCCAGGATGCGCGCCTCGACCACCGCGACCCGCTCCCACAAGGCATCGATGTGGTCGAACAGGCACCCGATGGCCTCGCGGGCCTCGTCCGGGAACACCTCCGGTTCGAGCTTGCCCATGCGGCTACGCAGCTCGTCCACCCTCCGGATGCCCTTGCCCGCCACGACGCCGAACTCGCCAAGCAGACCGCGCGCGGCGTTGACCGCTGCCGTCCGCTGCCGCACCAGCAGCGCCCTAACTCGGTGTAGTGCCAGGATGCCCTGTTGCTCGCGCGTCTTGATCGGGACGAAGCGCATGTTCGGCCGGCCCACCGCCTCGCAGATCGCCTCGGCGTCGGCGGCATCGGTCTTGTTACGCTTGACGTAGGGCTTCACGTACTGCGGCGGGATCAGCCGCACGGTGTGGCCGAGCCGGACCAACTCGCGCGCCCAGTGGTGGGCGCTGGAGCACGCCTCCATGCCGACCAGGCAGGGCGCCTGCTTG
This sequence comes from Acetobacterales bacterium, assembly GCA_038229175.1. Taxonomy (GTDB): domain Bacteria; phylum Pseudomonadota; class Alphaproteobacteria; order Acetobacterales; family Acetobacteraceae; genus CAIQQQ01. Next base: position 1,308 of record JBBROR010000544.1, read on the forward strand.
GCGAAGAAGGCGGCCAACTCGCCGCGCGACAGCCGGCGCCGGAGCACGGCGCGGCCGGACGCATCGATGCCGTGCACCTGGAAGACGGACTTCGCAAGGTCGAGGCCGATCGTGACAACGGACATGGCAAGGCTCCTCCCGAAAGCTGTTGGAACGCTGCACGCTCCCACATCCAGGTCTCGAACGGGGGCGGTCCATACGATCAAATGGGCGGTCCAGCGCGCCCGCTACATGAGCCTGGAAACAATCGCGCCACTCAGCGATGATCTCGCCGTCAGCCTGCCGCCCCTGGCAGCCTGATCGAGCAGCCAGCCCTGCTCAGAAGCGTCGGTGCTACACCACGACA
>JBBROR010000545.1:0-1653 GCA_038229175.1 Acetobacterales bacterium
GGACATCGTCCGCCATGGCGATGACATGCCCGAAATCGCCAACTGGCGATGGCCTGCCCAGAAATAGCCAGACCGAAATGCTGGGCCGGTGACAGCACGGGCGTTCTTTATGTGCCGCCGCCGGCTAATGCAGTGCGCTATATCCTCGGTTCATACAGGGCAATCGGGTAAAGGAAAGCAAGCGCAGGGCGCTGCCCCATTGGCGTTAGTTTAAGCCTATGGGGCAGAAAATTTACGGCTGGATCGAAAAAATGCTTTATGTGGCACGGTCCTGTACAATCTTGGTTGGATGCAAAACGGTGCATCTCCAATAGACGACGGCTGGCTCGAGATCCTGTCGCGCCTGCCAGCTGATCTCGACCTCAATCGACTGGCCCGTGATACCAAGGCGATCCAGCGTCTGCGCGGCATCACCGATGCTGCGGACCTGCTGCGCCTTGGGCTGGCTCGCGGCCCGGGTGGCAAGAGCCTCAAGCAGACCGCCGCCTGGGCTGGTCTGTGCGGGATCGCCGACATCACCGCGCCGTCGCTGTTGGATCGGCTGCACGCCTCGGTCGCGTTCTTTTCCGCCCTGACCACCCATTTGCTTGCCGCCGGCCGCCCGCCGACGCCCGCCATCTGGCATGGCCGCTGCCTGCACCTGTGCGATGCCAGCAGCCTGAGCCAGCGCGGCAGCACGGGTACCGACTGGCGCATCCATGCGACCTTCGATCTTGCCAGCGGCGGGTTCAGCCACCTGGAACTGACCGATGGCAAGGGTGCGGAGGCGCTGCACCGGGCGGCGTGCGACGAGGGCGGGGTGATGATCGCCGATCGCGGCTATGCCAAGGCCGGGGAGATGGCGACGTTCCGCATCGGCTCCGGCGGCCGGGCGCGGGACTTCATCGTCCGCACCGGGTGGAACATGCTTCGTCTGGAGCAGCCCGACGGCGAGCCGTTCGATCTGCCCGGCGTGCTTTGCCAGATGAAGCAGGACCCAGGGCCGGACCCGCTCAATGAGCCGCGGGAATGCACCCTCGATGCGCTGTACGGGCGCGGCAGGACGATCAAGCGGCTGCCGATCCGACTGCTGATCCTGCCGGTGCCGGCGGACAAAGCCGAAATCGCCCGCAAGAAGCTTCGGCGCAGTGCCAGCAAGCGCCAGCATCAACTCGATCCGAACAGCGAACTGGCGGCTGGGTTCCTGATGCTGGCCACGTCATTGCCGCCCGATATCCCAGCCAGCGAGATCTGCGCGGTCTACCGCCTGAGGTGGCAGATCGAACTTGCGTTCAAACGATTGAAATCACTGCTAAAAATAGACCGCCTACCAACATGGACCAGGGCGGGGAGCCTAAGTTGGCTCTATCCCCACCTCATCCTCGCCCTGCTGACCGACGATATTTGCCAGGAAATCCTGGCATCTCCCCCCTCTGAGCCACGCTGACGATGCCGGCGTGCCTTCGCTGTGGGCAATCCAAGCGGTCGTCATCGGGCTGCTGGTTCGCGCGCTGACCCCGTCCAACGTCACCATCGCGGATTTGCTACGGCAAAAGCACGATACCAGTCGCCGCCTCGCCGAAGCCAGGCGCAAGCGATGCAGGCAGAAGATTTTTCCCACCAAAAGCTTAAACTAACGCCAATGGGGTGTGGCCCGCGCTGCTGGGAGCATCA
>JBBROR010000546.1:0-1650 GCA_038229175.1 Acetobacterales bacterium
GCACGCTGCCAACCCATGACGATGTGGCAGAAGCCGCGCGCCGCCTCGTATCCCATGTGGTGCACACGCCCCTGCTGCGCAGCCCGGCGCTGGACGCGCTGACCGGGGGCACCATCCTGCTCAAAGCCGAGCCCTTGCAGCACACCGGCAGCTTCAAGTTCCGCGGCGCCACCAACGCCGTGCTGCAACTCAGCGCCGCCCAGCGCGCAGCCGGCGTCGTCACCCATTCCTCTGGCAATCACGGCCAGGCGCTGGCCTGTGCCGCGGCCGCCGCCGGCGTGGCCGCCACGATCTTCATGCCCAGCGACGCACCGTCCATCAAGGTGGACAGCACCCGCAGCTGGGGCGCCACCATCCGTCCCTTCGATCGGTTGACCGCGGATCGCGACCGCCTGGGCGCGGATTTCGCCGCCGAAACCGGCGCCACGCTCATCCCGCCCTTCGAACATTCGCACGTGATCGCAGGCCAGGGCAGCGTGGCGATGGAAATGATCGAAGACGCGACAGCCATGGGCCTGTCGATGGATACCTTGCTGGTCTGCACCGGTGGTGGCGGCCTCATCGCCGGCTGCGCCCTTGCGGTGGAAGGTGCCTCGCCATCCACCAAGGTCCGCTCGGTGGAACCGGCGGACTGGGACGACACCGCTCGCTCGCTCGCCGCCGGATCGCGCCTGGCCGCCAGCGGCGGATCGCTGCTCTGCGATGCACTGCTGTCCAAGATGCCAGGAGTGATGACCTTCGCCATCAACCAGCCCCGCCTCGGAGTGGGCATGTCGGTCACGGACGAGGAGGTGATGGCCGCCATCGCCTTCGCGTTCCTGCGTCTGAAAATCGTGGTGGAACCGGGAGGCGCGGTGTGCTTGGCCGCCATTCTGGCCGGAAAGGTAGATTTGCGCGGCCAGGTGGTGGGCTGCGTTCTCAGCGGCGGCAACGTCGATCCGGTTGTCTTCAATCGAGCTCTAGATCATGGTGCGTTTGGGTTGCTTCACCCAAACGCATGAACATGATCGGTAAAACAAAGGCTAGAATGGGGTGATTTTGACTCTACCCAAAATCATCACGCTCTAGCCGCCTGATACCGAATGGCACGGGTGCCGATCGCCTGAATTCCCAATCGGCGAAATCATCACAAGAATCCTGCGTTAACCTGATTTCAACATCCTCCCGCCACTCTGGCGATCCTGGATCCTTGGCCTGTTCCCCCATCCGCCCATTCGTGGATGGCCGGGAGACCAGACATGGTCCGCACCGGTGGGGGCTGTCCGGCATGAGCGTCAAGACTGGCGGCAAGCGGCCGATCATCATCAAGCGCGAGGAAGTGGTAGAGGGCGGCCATCACGGCGGCGCCTGGAAGGTGGCCTATGCCGACTTCGTCACCGCAATGATGGCCTTCTTTCTCCTGATGTGGCTGCTCAACGCCACAACAGACGAGCAGCGCCGGGGCTTGGCAGACTACTTTTCCCCATTGAACACCTTGGCCCGTGGCGCATCCGGCTCCGGCCAACCGTTCGGCGGCAAGACCCCTTTCGAAACCGGGGAGCTGGTATCCGACCGGGGGTCTCTGTCCGTCGTCGTGGGTCGGGCCAACGAACAGGCGTCGGACGACACAGTCCTCGAAACGTCGATGTCGCACCGTCTTTCCGTCGCAAA
>JBBROR010000547.1:0-1648 GCA_038229175.1 Acetobacterales bacterium
CAAGAAGATCGGCATCAACCTCGACGACCAGTCGATGGACTGGGGCACCGTCGTGCAGCGCCGCGCCAGCAAGGAGCCGTTGGACAAGGGCGGCTGGTCGCTGTTTGCCACGTCCTTCTCCGCACTCGACTACGCCGACCCACTGACGGCGCCGGCCATGCGCGGCAACGGCGGGGCGGCCTGGTATGGCTGGCCGGTGAACGCCGAGATCGAGCAGCTGCGCGACGCGTGGATCGACAGCGGCAACCCCGCCGAGCAGAAGCGCCTGGCAAGGCGGATGTAGGAAATCACGCTCACCGAGGCGCTTTACGTGCCGCTTGGGCAATACTTCCAGTCCGCTGGCTTTCGAAAGAACATCACAGGACAGTTGAAGGGGCCAATTCCATTGTTCTGGAACGTTACCAAAGGTTAACCGTTACTCTTTTATACGCTTTGCCGCAGGTTTGTCTCAATTGCTCGACTATATTTGAGTCTCCTTAAATACAGGAGCACGCCCATGTCGCGGAATTGGATCATTCGGAGCGTCTGCCTGGCGTTTGCCATGGTCACGCTCGGTGGCTGCGTGGTGGTACCCGTGCGACCCTATCGCCCGGTTTATTACTACCGTTGAACATGCGATGGTGCCGCCTCGCAAAGCGCTTGGGGGCACCATGGAATACCGCAATCTCGGCCGCAGCGGGCTGAAGGTATCGCCTCTTTGCTTGGGCGCCATGATGTTCGGCGGCCCCACCAACGAGGCCGATTCCCGGCACATCATCGCCGCCGCAAAAGATATCGGCGTGAATTTCATCGACACCGCCGATGTCTATAACGAGGGCGCGTCCGAGCAGGTGGTGGGCCGCGCCATCGCAGGGAACCGCGCCTGGTGGGTGCTGGCCACCAAACTCGCCAACCGCACCGAGCCTGGCCCCAACGGCATCGGCCTGTCGCGCCGCTACGTGATGCGCGCCGCGGAGGCCAGCCTGAAGCGCCTCGGCACGGAGGTTATCGACGTGCTCTATTTGCACAAGGAAGACCACGCCACACCGCTCGAAGAAATCGTGTACGCCATGGCCGATCTGGTGCGCACGGGCAAGATCCGCCATTTCGGCGTGTCCAACCACCGAGGCTGGCGCGTGGCCGAGATCTGCCGCCTCTGCGACGCAGCCGGCATCGACCGCCCCGTGGTCAGCCAACCCCTCTACAACGCGCTCAACCGCATGGTGGAAGTGGAACACCTGCCCGCCTGCGCCCATCTCGGCCTCGGCGTCTTCCCTTACTCCCCCCTCGCCCGCGGCGTGCTGACCGGCAAATACACCCCCGATATCCCGCCCCCGGAAGGCACCCGCGCCGGCCGCCAGGACAAGCGCATCCTGGAGACCGAGTGGCGCAGCGAAAGCCTGCACATCGCCAAAACCCTCGCCGAACACGCCGCCAAGGTCGGCATCGGCGCCGGCCAGTTCGCACTCGCCTGGGTGCTGAACAACCGCCTCATCACCGGCGCTATCACCGGCCCACGCACCCTGGACCAATGGACCGACTACGCCAGCGCACTCGCCTATGACTTCACCAAAGAGGACGAGGCCCTGGTAGACCGCCTGGTCACACCCGGCCACCCCTCCACCCCTGGCTACAACGATCCCGCCTACCCGCTGGAAGGCCGGATCGC
>JBBROR010000548.1:0-1639 GCA_038229175.1 Acetobacterales bacterium
ATCGCCGTCCAGAAACTCAACCGTCGTAAAGCGCAATTCGGTGGTGCCGATATTCTCCACGGCATGCACCAGGTGCTCGCCGGCGCCGTAATGCAGGTGTTTCGTCTGCCCGACCGTGTGGACGGTGTCGACGATACTGCCATCCTCGAACCAGCCGCGCGCCACGCCGTCGGACAGGCAGGTCCAGAAATACGGCAGCACATGGCGGTGAAAGCCGCAGGCCTTGCCGGGCGGAATGGTGAGGTGCCAGACCCTGACACGATCGGTTTCCGATACCAGCACGCTGCCAACCTGCCCGCTCATGCGGCCGGCCGCGTAGGCCACGCGCATATGGTCGGGCCAGTGGGCATGCGGGTCGGCGATCGGCGCAGAGGCTGTTGGTGCAATATTCAGCATCACTCTTCTCCTGTCAGGATCGTGTCACCACCACCTTGATGGCATCGTCCACCCGGTCGCGGGCGTAGCGCAAGCCGGTCTCGAGTTCCTCGAACGGGAAACTGTGCGTATGGATCAAGGTCGCGTCGAAGCGGCCGGCCGCCATCAGCGCCATTGCGCGATGGGTGGCGCTGCGGCCCTCGCCGCGGATGCCGAACAGCGAGACGTTGTTGCGCACCAGATGCGCCACATCCATCTCGACCCGATCATGCGGGAACGCCGCGAGGCAGATCTTGCCCCCGCGATTGACCATGTGAACCGCCTCGTCCAGCGCCGAAGCGGTGCCGGCGCATTCCACCACGTAATCAGCGCCGATGCCGCCGGTGATCCGCATGACCTCGGCCACCGCATCGGTGGTGCGGGAGTTGATGACATGATCGGCGCCCAGCTTTTTACCGATCGCCAGGCGGTTCTCGCGGGTACCCGTGAGAATAACTGGCGACGCGCCCAACGCTTTCGCCACGCCTGCGGCCAGCAGCCCGATCGGCCCCGGCCCCGTCACGACCACACTCTCACCGGCGACGAGGCCACCGAGTTCCGTCAGGCCATACATCGACGTGCCAGCCGTGACGACCAAAGTGGCCTCGGCGTCCGACATCGCGTCGGGGACACGGACCAGTGTATTGATATTGTTGACCGCGAATTCGGCGAACCCGCCATCGGTGGTGAACCCGTTGGCGCGATGGCCCTTCTCCGGCCGGCCATAGTTGAGGCATGACGTGTACATGCCCTGGCGGCAACGTTTGCACTGGCCACAGCCAGCATGGATCTCCACCGTGACGCGTTCGCCCACGCGATACTCGTCCACCCCCGATCCAAGCGCCGCCACGGTGCCCATGTATTCATGGCCAAACGTGAAGTTCTTGTTGAACGGCAGCCCACCCTCAATACGGGCGGGCGAGCCGTAGTGCAGAATTTCCAGGTCGGTGGCACAGATCGCCACCGCATCGATGCGCACCAGCACCTCGGTACGCCCCGGTGCGGGGACGGGTTTGGTGGTGAGCCGCACCTCGTCTGGGTTGTCCAGCACCCAGGCGCGCATCGTCTCCGGCAGGTTCATGTGACGAGCGCCGCCATCTTGCCCGCCGCCATCTTGCCCGCCGCCACCAGGTCCGCCGCCTTCATGTCCGCAATCGCGGACAGGCTGGCGTTGGACAGCGGCAATTCCACGGGATCGCCGGTGGCCGCCGACAGATCCGCCGCG
>JBBROR010000549.1:0-1638 GCA_038229175.1 Acetobacterales bacterium
CGCTTGCGTCAATCTCGCCGAAACGTTGAATCCACCCGGCAGCGGGATTTCGACTTCCTGGGTGGTGCCGACATGGGGGACGAGGACGACGCGGCCCCTGCCCTTTCCTTCGCGGTCGAGCAGGCTCTTGATGTGGGCGACAGCCTCGGTCTGTTGCAGCCAGATGCGGATGCCGGCGCCGGCGCGGATGGCGGCGGCGTCCAGCGGTTCGGCTTCCTGGGCGGTGATGCGCAGCGCGTCGCCTTCCAGTTTCAGGTCGGCGGTGACGAGGATCATGGTGCCGGGGGTGAGCAGGTCGCGGGAGCGGGCGAGGGTTTCGCTGAAGAAGGTGACTTCGAACGAGCCGCCGGAATCTGACAGGCGGACCCAGGCCATGCGGCTGCCGCTGCGGGTGATGCGTTCCTTCAGGTTGATAACCGAGCCTGCGATCTTCACGCGGGCGGCGCCGAGCTGGGCGCGTTGGTCCAGCTTGCTACTGACCACGGCACCGAGGCGGCGCAGCACCTGGGCGTAAGCGTCCAACGGGTGGGCGGTGAGGTGAAAGCCGATCGCGTCAGCCTCGAAGGCCAGGCGGTCCAGCTCCTCCCAGTCCGGCAGCGGGGCGAGGTGGAGTTTTTCGGGCTCGTTGCCGCCGAACAGGCCGGCCTGCCCGGTGGTCTTTTCCTCGGCGGTGGTTTGGGCGCGCTTGAGGATAATCTCCGAACTGGCGAACAGGCGGGCCCGGTTGTTGTCGAGTTTGTCGAAGGCGCCAGCGCGGACCAGGTTTTCGATCTGCATTTTGTTCATTTGGCGCGGATCGACGCGGGCAGCGAAATCGGCAAGATCGGAAAAATCGGTTTGCGCGCGGGCGCGGACGAGGGCTTCCATCGCCGCTTGCCCGACCTTCTTCACGGCGGCCAGGGCATAGCGGATGCCGAGTTTGCCTTCGGCATCACGCTCCAAGGTGAAATCGGCGCCGGAGCGATTGATGTCGGGCGGCAAGACCGCGATGCCCATGTTGCTGGCTTCCTGGCGCAGGGCTGCGAGTTTGTCGGTGTTGGAGACGGCGAGGCTCATGCAGCCGGCAAGGAAGGCTTCGGGGTGGTTGGCCTTCATCCAGGCAGTTTGGTAGGCGACCAGCGCGTAGGCGGCGGCGTGGGATTTGTTGAAGCCGTAATCGGCGAACTTGGCCATGAGGTCGAAGACTTCTTCGGCTTTTCCCGCCGTTATGCCACGCGCCGTGGCGCCATCGGTGAAGATTTTCCGTTGTTGCTCCATCTCGGAGCGGATCTTCTTGCCCATGGCGCGGCGCAGCAGGTCGGCGCCGCCCAGCGAATAGCCGGCCATGGTCTGGGCGATCTGCATCACCTGTTCTTGGTAGACCATGACCCCGTAGGTCTCGCCGAGGATGGTCATCAGTTCCGGATGCGGCGGCGCCCAGGGTTCGCCGTGCTTGCGCTGGCAATACGCAGGAATGTTGGCCATCGGGCCGGGCCGGTAGAGGGCGACGGCGGCGATGAGGTCTTCGAAGCGGTCGGGGCGCATCTGTTTGAGGACGTCGCGCATGCCTTGGGATTCGAACTGGAACACGCCGCCGGCGTCGCCTTTCTGGAGCATGGCGTAGGTGGGGGCGTCGTCCAGCTTCAGGCGATCCAGATC
>JBBROR010000550.1:0-1630 GCA_038229175.1 Acetobacterales bacterium
CGAGTTCGAGTAGCTTCTTCTGCCCGCCGGACAGCAGCCGTGCCGGTTGCCCGGCCACGCCGGACAGCCGCAGGCGCTGCAGGATTTCGTCCGCACGCGCGCCAAGCCTGGCCTCCTGGCGTGCCACCAGGCCCGGGCGGAGGAACAGGCCGAACAGCGTCTCGCCGGCCTGGCCGGGGGCTGCGGCACAGAGATTTTCACGCACTGACAGATGCCCGAATTCGCGGGGCACCTGGAAGGTGCGCACCAGCCCGGCGCGGGCGCGGGCCTGCGGGGACAGTGCGTCGATGCGCCGCCCGTCCAGTCGCACTTCGCCCGCCTGCTGCCGCTGGAAGCCGGAGATGGCTGCGAACAGCGTGGACTTGCCCGCCCCGTTCGGCCCGATCAGCCCGAACAGCCCGCCGGAGGGTACTGACAACGACACGCCGCCAAGCACCCGCATGCCGCCGAAACCCATCACGATGCCCGACACATCCAGGCTCACGCGCCGCCCCGCTCGCCCATCAGGCCCTGCGGACGCCAGATGATGCACACGATCAGCAACACACCGACCACGCCGATGCGGACCGAGGCCATGGCGGCATCTGGAATGATCGGCAGGAAATCGTGCAGGAATCGCGAGCCTTCGAGGATGGCCATGAGAATGGCACTGCCGAGTATTGCGCCCGAGATCCGGGTGGCACCGCCCAGCGTGATCGCCATCCAGGCGTAGAATGTCACCAGGGGGATGAACTGGTCTGGCACGATGTAGGTGATGTAGTGCGCGTAGAAGGCGCCCGCGATGCCGGCCAGCGCGGCGCCTACGGCCAGAACCTGGATCTTGAACGAGGCGGGGTCCTTGCCCAGGGCCTTCACCGCCACGTCGTTGTCGCGGATGGCCTGGATCAGCCGCCCGAAAGGCGAGCGGGCGATGCGGTTGATCATCCATACCGCAAGCAACGTCACGCCGCCGATCGTGGCCAGCACGGCCCATTGGGCGGGGGCGCCTTCGAGCGCGGGGTAGAGGCGTGGGATGCCGGGCAGGCCCTGGGTGCCCGCCGTCCATTCGCGTGCGTTGGTGATGACGATGCGCACCACCTCGGAGAAGGCCAACGTGACGATGGCAAAATAGTCGTCGCGCAATCGCAGGGACACGTAGCCGATGGGCAGTGCCGGCAACATGGCGACGAGGGCGGCTGCCGCGATGCCCAACGCCACTGGCCAGCCATTCAGCGTCAGCAGTGCGCTGGTGTAGGCGCCGATGGCAAAGAAGCCGACATGGCCGAAATTGATCAGCCCGGTCAGACCGAACTGCAGCGTGAGCCCGAGTGCGAGCAGGACGTAGATCAGTGTCAGGATGGCGATGGCAACGAGATAGGCGCTCAAATCACCGCACCCCTTCGCGTTTGCCGAACAGGCCGGAGGGTCGCAGCAACAGCACGCCCAACATGGCGGCGAAGGCGACCACGAGCTTATAGTTGAAGCCGACGAACGGGGTCGATAATTCCTGCGCCACGCCCAGCAGCAGCCCAGCCGCGACGGCACCGCCGGGCGAGCCGATGCCGCCCAGGATGGCCGCGGTGAAGGCGGACAGCAGCATCGACCAGCCGAGTTCCGTCTCCACCACCGTCTTGATGCCGAGCATCATCCC
>JBBROR010000551.1:0-1630 GCA_038229175.1 Acetobacterales bacterium
CTGCGCGATGTGATGGCCGCGTTCGTGCGCCACATGCACGCCTTCGTCCGCGAAATCCGGCCCACCGAGGCGGAATTCGACCAGGGCATTGCCTTTCTCAACGCGATCGGCGCCGCCACCAGCGACACGCATAACGAGGGCATGATCTTCGCCGATATTTTGGGCGTCTCTACGCTGTCGTGCATGCTGAACAACGGCAATGGCGGCCCCACCGAGCCAGCTGCGGCGCTGCTTGGGCCGTTCTGGCGCATGAACCAGCCGCGCACTGAAAATGGCGGCTCGATCATCCGCTCCCCCACCCCCGGCCCTGCTTTGTTCGCGAAATGCCGCATCACCGACCCCACCGGTGCCCCGATCGCGGGGGTTGAGGTGGATGTCTGGCACGCCTCGACTGTGGGAATGTACGACATCCAGGATGAAGGCCAGGCAGACATGAACCTGCGCGGCAAGTTCACCACCGATGCAGACGGCGCCTTCTGGTTTCGCTCGGTCCGCCCCGTGGGATATCCGATCCCGACGCACGGCCCAAGCGGCGCTTTGCTGGCAGCGCAGCAGCGGCTGCCATTGCGGCCGGCGCATCTGCATTTCCTGGCGTTTCGGGAGGGCCACAAGACGCTGATCAGCCAGATCTTTGTCAGCGACGATGAACACCTGGCCAGCGACGTGACCTTTGGGGTGACGAAGTATCTGATCGGAAATTTCGAGCGCCATACCGATGCACCGCCGGCAGACGATGTGGTGGGCCCCTGGTACAGCATGACGCATACGCTGGTGATGACGCCGGGCCATGCGGAGCTGCCGCACCCGCCGATTGCCTGACCCCCCTTCCCTCCTGGTCGAAAAGATCTCTGCATGGCGCACGCGGTTTCACTGAAGGACAAGGTTTGCGTCATCGTGGGCGGTGCCGGTGGCATCGGCGCCGCGGCGGCCCGGATGTTCGCCGAGGCAGGTGCGCATGTGGTGATCACGCATCGGGGTGACGCACCAAATGAAACTGTGAAGGGTGATGCGGCAGTGGCCGTTATGGCAACGCTTGCCGGTGCGGGCCATTCGGCGTTCGCCGCCGATGTCGGTGACAGCGCCACGCTTGCAGCACTTCAAGACTTTGTTGCGCGGACCTACGGGCGGTGCGACGTGCTGATCAACACCGCGGGCTTCACAAAGCCGATCGCGCATGATGACCTCGATGCTCTGACCGACGAGATCATCGACGAGATGTTTCGCATCAACTGGCGTGGGCAGTTCGCCGCGGTACGGGCCTTTGCACCGATGCTGAAGGCGTCTGGCAATGGGCTGATCGTGTCGGTTTCCTCGATTGCCGGCATGAACGGGGCGGGCTCGTCGATCGTCTATGGTGCCACCAAGGCCGGGATCGACGTGATGACGAAGTCGCTGGCCCGCGCGCTGGCGCCTGAGGTGCGTGTGCTTGGGGTATCGCCTGGCGTGGTGGCGACCAGCTTCGTGCCGGGGCGCGGCGAGGCGTTCAACGCCAAGACGGCAGCCACCACGCCGTTGAAGCGGGTGGCGCAGGCCGATGACGTGGCGGCTGCGATCCTGGCCTGTGCCACCCATCTCACCTTCTCCACCGGCACCAATATCGTCGTCGACGGTGGCCGGGCTCTGTAGGGAA
>JBBROR010000552.1:0-1629 GCA_038229175.1 Acetobacterales bacterium
ACCCGTTCCAGCTCGGTCGGCGCCAGGCCGCCATGCGCCTGCACGGTGCGCGCCTCAGGCACGATCTCGGCCAGGCGTTTGGCCATGCGCGCCAGATCCTCCACGCGCGGCACCACGCAGAACACCTGTCCGCCGCGGAACAGCTCGCGCTGGATGGCCTCGCGGATCACCACCGCGTCGAACGGCATGATGAATGTGCGCACGGCAAGCCTGTCCACGGGGGGGGGTGGCGATGATGCTCATTTCGCGCACGCCGGTCAGCGCCAGTTGCAAGGTGCGCGGAATGGGCGTGGCCGTCAGCGTCAGAACATGCACGTCCGCCTTCAACTACTTCAGCTTCTCCTTGTGCGCCACGCCGAAATGCTGCTCCTCGTCGACGATCACCAACCCGAGATTGTCGAATTTCACGGAGTTCGCCAGCAGCGCGTGGGTGCCGATGACGATGTTGATGTCGCCGGATGCGACCTTGTCACGCACGGCGGTGGCGTCCTTGGCCGTCACCATCCGCGAAAGCTGGCCGACCTTGATGGGCAGGCCTTCGAACCGCTTGGTGAAGCCGCGGTAGTGCTGGCGTGCGAGCAAGGTGGTCGGCACCACCACCGCCACCTGCGACCCGCTCATCGCTGCCACGAACGCGGCCCGCAGCGCCACCTCGGTCTTGCCGAAGCCGACATCGCCGCAGATCAGGCGATCCATCGGCCGGCCAGCCGCCAGATCTTCCAGAACGTCGGCGATCGCACGCGCCTGGTCCTCAGTTTCCACGAACGGGAAGCGCGCGCAGAATTCGTCCCACTCGCCCTCCGCCGGCGCCATCGTCTCGGCCTCGCGCAGGCGACGTTCGGCGGCCGTGCGAATCAGCTCGCCAGCCATGTCCCGGATGCGCTGCTTCATCTTCGATTTGCGGTTCTGCCAACTGGCACCGCCCAGCTTGTCGAGCGCGGTGCCAGCCGATTCCGAGCCGAACCGGCTCAGCATTTCGATGTTTTCGACCGGCAGGAACAGTTTCTGGTCGCCGTCATACAGCAGCCGCAGACAGTCATGCAGTGCGTGGTTGACGTCCAACGTCACCAGCCCATCGTAACGCCCGATGCCGTGATCCTGGTGCACCACCAGGTCGCCTTCAGCAATTTCAGTGGCCTCGGCGATGAACTGGTCGGCCCGCTTGCGACGCCGCGGCGGCCGCGCGATGCGCTCGCCCAGCAGGTCCTGCTCGGACACCAAGGCCAGCTTGTCGGCCACGAAGCCGCGCTCCATCCCCAGCGTGATAAGTGCGGCGGTGCCAATCGGCGCGTCGCGCACCTCCTCGTAGTTGGCCGCCTTCTGCACCTTGAAGCCGTGTTCGACCAGCAAATGGCCGATCCGCTCGCGCGATCCGTTCGACCACGCGGCCACCACGGTGCGGCGCCCCTCGCGCAGCCAGCGATCGGCCTGCGTGTGGAACTGTGCGAACACGTTCTCGCTTGCGCCTGTTCCAGGCGTTCCACCGCGCTGGGCGAACACCGGCGCCGGTCTGCCGCCGCCATCGATGCCGACGGCGCCATCGGGCTTGGCGAAGGGCGAGAACGCGAACAGAGTCACGCGGGCAATCATCGCCCGCCAGGCCTTGTCTGTCAGATACAGCATGTCCGG
>JBBROR010000553.1:0-1625 GCA_038229175.1 Acetobacterales bacterium
AGCGTCCGTAGGACGCGACGGAAAATAGTCGGCGGACGCCATTGCGTGGCCGGACCGCTTGCCGCAGGGTCGCCCTCTCCAGAAGGCCGTGGGCGCGGTCCTCTCCGCCAACAAGGAAGCGCGCAAGTCGATGGCACCTCGTCAGGGCGGAGTACCCGCCTCATCCCCTGTTCCCGTCTAGACCCCCGTGCTCAAGAACCGACCAACGTCTTCCGGGGTGAGCTGGATGCGCAACGCTGCACGTAGTGCATCGATGTCAAAATTCCGCAGATCCTCGTTGAAGTCTCCACACAGTGGCGACAGCACCATCGCCTCGATCCCGGCCGACTGCGCCCTGTCGAACAGTCCTGCCACCGCACCATCGCCAGCTGGATCGTTGTCACGGACGACATAGAGCCGGCGTAGCGTTGCCGGGAACAGGATGGCGGCAAGATGCGCGGCCGAGAGTGCTGCGACCATCGCCATGGTGGGGATGGCACAACGCACCGACAGCATGGTTTCAATGCCCTCGCCCGCCGCCATCACCTCGCTTGCCGGGCCGAAACGGACCGCGTGCCCGAGAAGGTGACCCATTGCCCGGCGTGGGGTATCGACTGGCGCCTTGTCGCGGCCTGAAGGGTCAAGCCAGGTGCGGTGCGCGCCGGTGATGTGGCCGTGGAGGTCGGTCACAGCGGCGATCATTGCGGGCCAGATTTCCGTTGGGGCATCTACCTCGGGACGATAGTAGCAGCGGGGATGGAATCGCAGGCTGACGATGCCATGCAGGTCAGTGATGCCGCGTCTCCGCAGATAAGTCTCCACAACCGTGCCGGCAATCGGCTGCGACATGCCGAACAGACGCCGTGCCGAATCCGGTGAGCCGGTCGGTACTGGTGACGGGCGCGATGGACTGTCCGGCTCCGGTTCGGATCGTGGCAGGCTCAGGAAGCGTCGGGCCTCCTCCGTGACATCGTGGAAATCGACCAGCCTGCAGGTTTCCCTGATCACGTCGAGCAGGTCACCGTGCTCACCGGTTGCCGCGTCGGTCTTATGTGCAGTTGAACATAAGACCGAATATGTTGCGCCGAGAGTTATGTTGCGCATTTGCGCTTGGATGCTGTCCCACAGACGATTGACAGCTTCTACGCAACATAATGTCAGCGCGCGGGAGGTTGCGTGATGCCCCGCGACGCTTCCGAACTGGCGCGCCGCCTCGCGCGAGCGGCCGAGGCGGTGTGCCGTCACTATCTGCCCGCGGGCCGCCGCAGCGGCCGTTACTGGCTGGTGGGCGACGTTCGCAACACGCCCGGCCGGTCGATGTTCGTCCGGCTTAGCGGACCGGAATCCGGTCCCGGCGCCGCCGGGCATTGGACGGATGCCGCCTCGGCCGAACATGGTGATCTCCTCGACGTGATCCGTGAGAGCTGCGGTTTTATCGACTTCCACGACGTCGCCGATGAGGCACGACGCTTTCTGAGTCTGCCACGCACTGAAGCGCGCCAAAGCCCGAAGCCCGTTCGCACACCCGTCCCCGCCGGGTCGCCGGAAGCGGCGCGGCGGCTGATCGCCATGTCGCAGCCGATCCGCCGGACGCTCGTCGAGACCTACCTGTGCAATCGGGGCATCAAGGCTGTCCACGATGCGGG
>JBBROR010000554.1:0-1614 GCA_038229175.1 Acetobacterales bacterium
GGGTGGCGATCTGCTGCACCGGCACACGCTGGATCTCGATGTGCCCGGGGGCAGGTTGGCCCTGCTGCCGCCGGACACCTGCCCGAATGCCGGCGATGCGATCCGTCTCACCATGCTGCGCCGCTTCCTGATGCTGGCAAGGGTGATGTTGGACGATCGCGCGCTGCAGGCGCTGGTCGATACCGGGGCCGGCTCGTCATTGCTCAACGCCCGCGGCCTGTATCGCATGGGCCTGGACCAGGCCGCACTTGCACGCGACCCGACGCATGAGGCGATGGGGCTTGGGGGCAATTTCCTGGTCAAGACCCATATATTTGGCAGTCTCAGCCTGGGTCGCCTACGCATCGAGGCCCCGTCGATTTCGATCAACGCCGTGCCCGAACCCGCCTTCGACATGGTGCTGGGCATGGACATGCTGAAGCGCCAGCGCATGACGATCTCATACTCCCACCAGAGCCTGACGCTGTAGGCTTCGACCTACCCGACCCGCACCAGCCGATGCTGCTTGCGGCCGGCCGATAGCTTGGCGAAGCCGGCCAACAGATCCGCCGTTGTGATGACGTGCGCTTCATCGGCGATCGGGATATCGTTCAGCCGCGCACCACCGCCACGTATCAGGCGGCGCGCCTCGCCGTTGCTGGTGGCCAGGCCAGATTCGACGAACAGCCTGATGGCCGAAATTCCGGCGGCCAGGTCGGCTTCCGGCACCGTGATGCTGGGCAGGCTGTCGGCGGCGGCACCTTCCTCGAAGGCCAGTCGGGCGGTGCCGGCGGAGGCTTCCGCGGCGGTTTGGCCGTGTGCGAGCGCGGTGGCCGCGGTGGCCAGGATCTTCTTGGCCTCGTTGATTTCAGCACCGCCCAGGGCCTCCAGGCGTGCGATCTCGGCCAGGGGCATGTCGGTGAACAGGCGTAGGAAGCGGCCCACATCGGCGTCTTCGGTGTTGCGCCAGAACTGCCAGAAATCGTAGGGGCTCAGCCGGTCGGCTGTGAGCCATACTGCACCTTTTGCCGATTTGCCCATTTTGGCGCCAGACGCGGTGGCGATCAGCGGCGTGGTAAGTCCAAAAACCTGCTTGGCATCGGTGCGGCGCACAAGGTCGACGCCGGAGACAATGTTGCCCCACTGGTCCGACCCGCCCATCTGCAGCGTGACGCCGTGGCGGCGGTTCAATTCGCGGAAATCATAGCTTTGAAGAATGGAATAGTTGAACTCCAGGAATGTCAGCCCCTGCTCGCGGTCGAGCCTGGTTTTGACGCTGTCGAAGCCCAGCATGCGGTTGATGCTGAAATGGATGCCCACCTCGCGCAGCAGCTCGATGTAGCCGAGCTTGTCCAGCCAGTCGGCGTTGTTCGGCATGATGGCGTCGACTGGCCCATCACCGACGGCGATATACGGAGAAAAGCAACGTTTGATGCCGGCCATGTTGGCGGCGATCTGGTCATCGCTTAGAAGTTGGCGGGCTTCCTCGCGCAGGCTGGGGTCGCCGATCCGTGTGGTGCCGCCGCCCATCAGCGTGATGGGGCGATGGCCGAAGCGCTGCATCAGGCGCAGCAGCATGATCTGCACGAGCGATCCGACATGCAGGCTGTCGGCCGTGCAGTCAAAGCCGATATA
>JBBROR010000555.1:0-1601 GCA_038229175.1 Acetobacterales bacterium
CCGAGCGACGCCGGCCGAGATCGGTCCCGAGCAGCAACAGTACAGCATCCCGTGCCCCGGCCGCGGTCGTGGTGTCCAGCGTCGTCAGCAGCGCCATGACCGAGAGCGGCAGTGGTTCATCAGTCACGATGTCACCGACCTCGCCCTTGAGCCGCAGCGGCAACGCCTGGCGGCGGCGCCCGCGGCCATCTAGACCTTCCTCGCGGCGAATCCCCTTCATTTCTCCCGAGACCACCCGATCCCTGGTTGGGGAAGGGAGCCCGGCCAGGTCATGCAGGATGGCGATGCTGGCGAGCTGGCGGGCGATCGACGAGGCTTTCAGACCGGCACGGACCTGCGCCCGCGCAAAATCCCGCACATCGATTGCGCCGGCCGGGATCATCGGCTGACCGCGCCCGCGTCGGAACGCGCCCCAGGCGCGCATGTCGGCGGCAAAGGCGCGTTTCGAATTCGCAGCAGCGCCGTACCACCAGGCTTCGAACCGGTCGTAGGTCGTTGGACCGATGGCGGGCCCATCGCCGGCGAGCAGGTCCATCAACGCCTGGCGGTCGCCGGCAGGCGGCTCAATGCGGGGCAGGGGGGTCGTCAGGGCCGAAATCCGTGTGCGCAAGGCCCAGCGCAACCCAAGGACGCCTCTGGACCACCTGTGGGCTCCACCGCGCCACACACCCCTTCACCCGCTCTGTGTGGCCGTCCTGACGGCCCTGATGTCGCGTTTCTGATCACGAATTCGGTTCTATCAGCGCTTTTCGTGGCTTTCAAGCTTCTGATAAGTGCAATTATCACGAGTGTGGGAGGGAGGACGCGGGGAGGGTGAAATTGAGGGGTTTTGTGGTCTTCGTAAATAACATTTTTTTACTTGCGTCAAAATGTCTATCGCGCAATCTGTGGTCATGGATGTCACTGGATCGCTCTACGGTTTCGGTGAACGTGGCGAAGAGCGACAGCTCGCTTTTGCTGCGCTGAACAACGCCGTGGCGGCAATATCGAGGCTCGATTTTGAAAGTGCCCGTCACCCGCTGCGGTCGGCATGGCTGCGGGTGGAACGCGAGGACGCGCTGGCCGCTGCCGCTCGTGAAACCGGGTTCGAGGCTGATCCCCAAAGCATCATCGCTGCGCGCCTCGGCGCGGTGACGCTGCCGCGCGGCCATGTTCAACTTGGCGATCTTGATGATCGCGCCAGGCGGTGGGCACCAATTGCGCAGCGCAAGGGTCCGGCGGAATTGCGGGCGCTGGTGGCGAAGCTGACGCCGGTGCGTGGGGATCGCGACCTGGTGGCGCTTGCCGAGCGGGTGGCGCGGGCGCTGGGGGATTGCTCGCAATCGTCTTGGGAGTTTGAGGAAGGTACGCTGACGGGGGCACCGGTGCTGCGAAATGTGCCGGCCGAGCCGGGGGCTGTGGATGCCGGCGACCTGGCGCTGGCACTGCCGTTCGCGTTGCGGCGGATCGGGGTGACGACGACGGTGCTGCCAGGGCTCGTGGGGCGGCCGCGGGTGTTTGGTCGGGAAGATGTGCCGCCGCTGGCAGCACTGACTAGCTGGGCGGGCGCGCTCGAGTTGCAGGCAGGGCAGGGGGCTGCACGGCTGCGCGACCTGTCGATC
>JBBROR010000556.1:0-1596 GCA_038229175.1 Acetobacterales bacterium
CACACGCTGCCCACCATGAAGGCCGGCCGCTACACCGGCGGGCTTTGGGTGGGCAAATTCCTCAAGACCGTCACGTATCAGCGCGTCCTGACGGACGAAGCATCCGCCATGATCGGCGAATACTGCTCTCGCCTGTGCAGGCTCGAAGGCTTCGTGGGCCATGCCGAACAGGCCAACATCCGCGTTCGCCGCTACGGCGGCCGGAATATCCCCTACGGGGCGGCGGCGGAATGAGCCTGCCCGTAACGCCCAGCTTCCGCCTGGACGGGCGCCGCGCGCTGATCACCGGCGCCGGCCGTGGTATCGGCCTCGCCGCCGCCGCTGCGCTTTCCGAGTATGGTGCCCACGTCACGTTATGCGCCCGCAGCGCGGACGAACTCGCCGAAGCAGTGGCCGCAATCGAGGCCCGTGGCGGCAAAGCCTCGGCCATGCCGCTCGACGTGACCGACACCGCAGCAATGTCAGCAGCCATCGAAGCCGCCGCGCCGTTCGACATCTTCGTCAACAACGCCGGCACCAACCGGCCCAAGCCGGTCACAGACGTCACCGAAGACGATTACGACGTGGTGATGGACCTCAACGTCCGCGCCGCCTTCTTTGCCGCGCAATGCGTGGCCAAAAAGCTGGTCGCAGCCGGCAAACCCGGCTCGATCATCAACATCTCCTCGCAGATGGGCCATGTCGGCGGAGCCAGACGCAGCCTTTACTGCGCCAGCAAATGGGCGATGGAAGGCTTCACCCGCGCCATGGCCATCGACCTCGCGCCCGCAGGCATCCGCGTCAACACGATCTGCCCCACCTTCATCGAAACCATGCTTACAAAGCCGTTCTTCGAGAACAAGGCGTTCCTGGCCGACGTGCTGTCCAAAATCAAACTCGGCAGGCTCGGCCGGGTGACCGATTTGATGGGCCCGATAGTGTTCCTGGCATCTGACGCATCGTCGCTGATGACCGGCAGTTCGCTGCTGGTCGATGGCGGATGGACCGCCGACTGATGGCTGAGCCCGCCGTTCTGGCGCGCCCGCGCGCCACCCGCAAACCGTTCGAAATCCGCCGGGCCGAGATCGTGCGCAAGGCCGCCAGTTTCTTCGCCCAGTTCGGCTTCGACGCCACCACGCGCGACCTCGCGGAATGGCTGGGCACCACGCAGCCGCTTATGTATCGCTACTTCCCCAGCAAAAGTGCCCTGATCGAGGAGATCTACCAGACCGTCTTCCTCGAATCCTGGAACCCGGACTGGGACACAATGCTGGCCGACCGCACCCGCCCGCTCGCCGAGCGTCTGTGCGCGTTCTACGACAGCTATACCGACGCCATCATGCATCCCGAATGGATGCGCATCTACCTGTTCGCCGGCCTGAAGGGCGTGGCCATCACAGGGCTGTACATCGCGCGGGTCGAAGAGCGGATCATCATCCCCATCATTCGGGAAATGTGCGCCGAGAAAAACCAGATCGTGGCCCAACCGATCGACCCGATACTGCTCGAACTTGCCTGGAGCCTGCAGGGAGGCATCTTCTATTACGGGGTTCGAAAGTTCGTCTACCAAACCCCGGTGCACGAGGAAAAGCAGACGATGATTGCATCAGCCGTGGA
>JBBROR010000557.1:0-1587 GCA_038229175.1 Acetobacterales bacterium
GGATGGCGCCCCCCGGCATTGGACAAGACCGGCCCCCACGTTCACATTCCGCGCAAAATCATGAGGGAACCCATCATGGCAGACACCACCGCACGACTTCCGGATGCCGCTCACCAGGCCGCGATCCTGCTGATGGCAGCGCGCACCAATCCCGCCTTGAGGCTTGACGCGATCCCATCCGAGATCAGGCCATCGAGCCGGGCGGAAGCATATGAGATCCAGCATCTGGTGGCCGCCAGCTTCGAGGCGATCGGGGGCTGGAAGGTGGGCGCCACAGGCCCGGATGCGCCGCCGCAATGCGGTGCACTGCCCGCAATCAACGTGAAGCCAAGCCCGGCCACCATGTCGTCTGACACGCTGCGCGGCATCGAGGCCGAGATCTGCTTTCGTATCGGCACCGACCTGCCGCCGCGCGAGATGCCCTACACGCGCGACGAGGTGATCGCCGCCATCGCCACCGCGCATCCGGTGATCGAAACGCTGGACAGCCGCTTCGTCGACCCCGACGCAGTGGATGCCTTCTCGGGCCTCGCCGATACCCAGTCGCATGGCGGCCTCGTCTATGGCGAAGGTATCGCCGCCTGGCACCAGATCGATTTCGCCACCGAGACGGTGGAGCAATATGTCGACGGCGACCTGCACATGCAGCGCACCGGCAACCCGGTGGGCGACATGATCCGCCTGGTGGTGTGGATGGCCAACGAGGGTGCGGCCTGGGCCGGTGGCCTGAAGGCCGGCCAGTTCGTCACCTGCGGCAGCTGGACCGGCAAGAGCGTGGTGGCCGAACACGCCAAGGTGCGCGTGTTATTCCCGCATGTGGGCGAGGCGCGCGTCGACTTCGTTTGACGATCTACGGGGCGGTCGCCATGGCGGTGAACAACGCCACGGCCCGCTCCAACTGCTCCACCGCCACACTCTCGGTGGGTTTATGCGCGTCGCCGATATCGCCCGGGCCGATGATGACGCAGGGCGCGATGGCCTGGAGCTGCGATGCATCGGTGCCGAATGGCACGGTGCGCGCAGCCTGGCCTGACAGCGCCGCCGCCATGTGGATCAGCGGGTGATTGCTCGGCAGATCCGGTGGGCTGCCCTCGGTGGCGATGTCCAGCGCCAGCCCCGCACGGTCTGCCGCCGCACGCACCAGCACCGTCACCACAGCCGGATCGATCGCGGCGCTGTAGCGATATTTGATCCGCACCGTGGCCAGCGGCACCGTCATGTTCACCGCGGCGCCGTGATTGTCGATCACCAGGTTGAAATCGCTGAACACCGGATCGTAGCCGATGTCCTGCAAGGCGGGATCGCTGCGCAGGCGCAGATGCACCGCCTTCATCTCGGCCAGGAATTCCGCAAGCGCCCAGTTGGCGTTGCGGCCCAGCCCGGTGGCGGAATGCGCCTGCACGCCAACCGAGGTTACGGTGAACGACACCGAGGCGCGATGGCCGCGCACCGGCGCCAGCAAGGTGGGCTCGGCCACCACGATACCGCGCGGCCGGGCGGCGCGGGCCAGCATGGAATGCTCCGCGATCAGCCTCGCCCCCTGCTTGGTGGTTTCCTCGTCGGTGGTAATCAGCAGGCAGACCGGCA
>JBBROR010000558.1:0-1584 GCA_038229175.1 Acetobacterales bacterium
AGGCCGCCCTGGGCGCCGTGATCATCGTGCTGGTGTCGCTATACGGACGCGGCGCACACCTGCGCACGATGATCTGACCGCTTATAGCAACCGTCTATAACATTCACCTGTGCGCGTTCCCCTCACCCCAACCCTCTCCCCTTGTGGGCTACCGCATTCACACATCTTGGGTTGAGTTTGGTAAGGATGTCTGATTCCCTTGCTGAGGTGTTTGATTTGCGAGGGATGGATGGGTGGTTTTTTACTGGGACGGTTTGGCGACCGTCGCCTGGAAAAAGGGGAGCCTTCTTGCTGGGCCGCCTTGTCGAGACGGGCGGGCACGCGGTTCGGGTGCGTCGGTTGGGTGGCAACCGGGCAGGCGAAATTCGCCTGACACGTTTGCTGCGCAACGACGCGGTGACGTGCGAGGCGATGGTGGCCGAAGCGGCGCGGCGAACCGCCGAGCAGTGTAGGGGACGCCATGTCCTGGCGATCCAGGACACTACGGTGGTGCGCTCCAGGGGTGGTGGTGGCCTGTATTTGCATCCGGCCATCGCCGTGGATGTCGATGACGGGGCTATTCTCGGCCTGACCGACGCCCGCTGGCTTAGCCGGATGTCCGGCCGCGCCGCCGGGCGGCGCAAGCAGCCGGTGCGGGACAAGGAGAGTGGCCGCTGGCTCGACACCGCCCGTCGCAGCGCCGAAGTATGCCGGGCGGCCGCGCGGCTGACTGTGGTCGCGGACCGGGAAAGCGACATCTATGCGCTGTCTGCCACGCGGCCGGTCGGCTGCGACCTGCTAGTACGGGCCGCCCACGACCGTGCCCTGGCCGATGGCGGCCGGCTGTTCGCGCAGGCTGACGCACGGCCGATGGCGGGGCGCGCCATGCTGGACCTGCCGGCCAAGCCGGGCCGCCGGGCGCGGGAGGCTCACCTGGAGGTGCGGTTCATGCCGGCCGATCTGGCGCGCCCTAGAAACGGCTTGGTCGAGGGATTGCCCAAGACTGTCGCGGTGACGCTGGTGGATGTGCGCGAGGTCAACCCGCCCGCCGGTGAAGCGGCGGTGCATTGGCGGCTGCTCACCACGCAGGGGGTGGCCGATGCCGCTCAAGCCTTCGCCGTGGCCGATCTGTATCGCCGCCGCTGGGCCATCGAACAGGTCTTCCGAACCATCAAAACGCAAGGCTTCGACATCGAAGGCCTGTTGATCGAGCACGAAGCACCGCTGCGCCGACTGGTGATGGCCACGCTGATCGCCGCCGTGACGATCCAGCAACTCGTCCACGCTCGCGACGGCGGCGGCGCGCTGCGCCCGATGACGGATGCCTTCGAGCCAGAAGACCAGCCGCTGCTGGATGCGTTCTGCGCCCAACTCGAAGGCAAGACCCAGCGACAGAAGAACCCACATCCCAAAGGCTCACTCGCCTACGGCGCCTGGGTCTGTGCGCGCCTTGGCGGATGGACCGGCTACTACGGTAAGCCAGGGCCCATCGTCATGCTCGCAGGCTGGCATCACTTCCAAACCGCCAAACGTGGCGTCACCACAATGGCAGCTTACCACAATGTGTGAATGCAGTAGCCCACAAGGGGAGAGGGAGTTTCCTGC
>JBBROR010000559.1:0-1583 GCA_038229175.1 Acetobacterales bacterium
ATCGTCTGCTCAAAATCAAGCAGGCACGCTTCGGCTCGATCGACCGGGAGAGCAATTTTCTTGTCACCTGCGCCTCCATTAAGCCCGGCTCGGTGCAATTGCTGGCCGCGAAGGAGGCCACGCTACGCGATCTCGATGCGTGCTCGCGCGCCTCGGTCAATCACGCCGTCATCGTGCTGCGTGATGAAGACAAGGCGGCGGCGCGGACACATTTCCGAACCCCGCTGGTGTTTTCCGTGCACGAGGTCAAGGGCCTCGAATATCCGCATGTCATCCTGTTCAACCTGATTTCCACCGCCAGATCAGCCTATGCGGAAATCGGCAAGGATGTCAGCGCGGCCGATATCGCGGGAGACGAACTGGAATACCGCCGGGCCCGCGACAAGGCCGACAAGTCGCTGGAGATCTACAAGTTCTATGTCAACGCGCTGTATGTCGGCATGACGCGGGCGGTCGAGACCCTGGTGCTGGCGGAATCCGACATTGGCCATCCGCTGTTGGCACTGCTCGAACTGAAGGAAGCCGCAGGCGCCGCGACCGCTGCGGTGCAAGCCTCGACGAAACAGGAATGGGCGCTGGAAGCGCGCAAGCTGGAATTGCAGGGCAAGCAGGAACAGGCCCGCGCCATCCGCGAAACCTTTCTCAAATCCAGGCCGACGCCATGGTCGGCCTGGTCGGAGGCCGCCATCCGTGCACTGGAGCCGCGCGCGCTTCTCAAGACCGATCCGTCGGCCAAACTCAAGCAGGCCCTGCTGGATTATGGGCTGTGGCACGGCCAGCCAAGATTCATCGAGGACCTGGCGCACCGGGCGGCGTTCCACGCCGCGGCGGCGCTGATGCCGCAACGTCCGAAGCCTAGGACGGACACCGGCTTCGTTCTGAGCGACGAGACCTATTATCGTTTCAGCGGCCTCACGCCGCCGGAGAAGTCCATTGTCAAGGCCATGAAGGCGCAGCGCGAGCGCATGTTGCGGCCCTACGCGGAGCGCTCGTTCAAACCGGTGCTGGCCGATTGCGACCTCTACGGCGTCGACCACCGCGTCCCCAGCGGCTGGACGCCGCTGATGATGGCGGCGCGGGCCGGCAACGTGGCCCTGGCGGAGGTGCTGGTGCAGCGCGGCGCCGATCTCTCGGCCACCGACGAATTCGGCCACACCGCCTGGATGATAGCTCTGTCTCGCGTGGTGGAAGAACCGGCCTTCGCCGCAGATAGAATTGGCCCACTGTTCGACCTGCTGGCGCCGCCCGCCCTGGATGTCCAGACCGCCGGCCGCCTGGTCAAGCTGGAGCGCCATCAGGCCGAATACTGGCTGCTGAGCCTGATGCTCGCCAGCCTCAAGATCCAGGGCAGCAACATGGTCGAACGGCGTCACGACGCGTACCGTTACAGCCGCGGCTTTTTCGCCGATGGCCTCTTGGAAACGTTGCAGGCGCTGCCCGACCATCTCTGGCACGCCTCGCGCCGCCGGCGCACCTATCTCAATCACGTGCTGGCGCGCGCCGAAGTGGGGAGCGCTTACCGGCCCGCCCGAAAGCTGTGGCAACGCTGGGGCAACGGCAACTATCTGCCGGCCCGCGACATG
>JBBROR010000560.1:0-1577 GCA_038229175.1 Acetobacterales bacterium
ACAGTCGCGGCGCAGATCGTCGCGCATCTTCTCGAAGCCGGGCCCGTTCAAGAAGCCCGCGACGGTGATGAAACAGACGATCCCGGCACGATCCTCGTCCGGCTCGCCAGTCGCTGCATACCAGCCGGAGCCGAAGACCTTCAGGGTCGCCCAGCGCCAGAAGTAGACATAGAGATTCTTCAGGTGCTTGCCATGCGCCCCGACCCCCCACTGCCTCGGCGGTGTCCAGCGGTCCATGGGTGCTGCCTGCTGCTGGTTAGGGGCCGTCCAGCAATAGCTGAATCTAATTTCGGTCGGGTTGGCAAGGGATTCCAATGGCGTGGGTGGCATCCTATCTTAGGCTCACTTTCTCTGGGAATGTAGGGCTGGTGGGATGATCGACGAACAAAGTGTGCGGGAGCGAAGCGAGGCGCTTGCGGCTGAGCTTGATGAGCGCCAATGGCGGCTGTTTGCGGCGAGCGAGGCCAAGGCGGGGGGTTGGGGCGGCATTGCGGCGGTGGCGCGTGTCACGGGCTGTGCCCCAAGTACGATCGGACGCGGCCTGAAGGATCTGGAGGGGGTGACGCCGCTGGAGCCCGGTCGTGTGCGGCGCAAAGGCGGCGGCCGCAAGTCGCTGGTGGCGACCGACCCGACGCTTCTGGCGGACCTGAATGGGCTGGTTGAGCCGGATGCGCGCGGCGATCCGATGTCGCCCTTGCGCTGGACGTGCAAGAGCCTGCGGCGGCTTGCTGCAGAACTGCAGGAGCTCGGCCACAAGATCAGCCGCACGGTCGTTGGCAAGCTTTTGAAGGGGCAGAAGTTCAGTCTGCAGGCCAATCGCAAGACCCACGAAGGCGATGACCATCCCGATCGTGATGCGCAGTTCCAGTTCATCAACACGCAGGTCAAAGCCGCGCTGGCCGACCATCAGCCGGTGATCTCCGTGGACACGAAGAAGAAGGAATTGGTTGGCGATTTCAAGAATGCCGGGCAGGAATGGCGTCGCCAGGGCGATCCCGAAGAGGTGCGCGTGCACGATTTTCTGATCAAGGAGCTCGGCCGCGCCGTGCCTTATGGCGTCTACGATGTGGCCGCCAACGCGGGCTGGGTGAGCGTGGGCATGGATCACGATACGTCGGCCTTCGCGGTCAACACCATCCGCCGCTGGTGGCAGGAGGTCGGCGCCCAGCGTTACCCCGAGGCCAAGCGTCTCGTCATCACCGCCGATGGTGGCGGCAGCAACGGGTCGCGCGTACGCCTCTGGAAGCGCGAGTTGCAGCACCTGTCGGACGAGCTCGGCATCAAGATCGAGGTCCATCATTTGCCGCCTGGCACGAGCAAGTGGAACAAGATCGAGCACAAGCTCTTCTCGTTCATCAGCATCAACTGGCGCGCCAAGCCCTTGCTCAGCTACCAGGTGATCATCAGCCTGATTGCCGCCACGACGACCCAAACCGGCTTGAAGGTGCTCTGTGAACTCGATAGCGCCCAATATCCCAAAGGCATCGCCGTCTCCGACAGCGAGATGGCCAGCCTCAATATCGAACGCGCCGACTTCCATGGCGAATGGAACTACACAATCGCGCCCTCCAAACCTC
>JBBROR010000561.1:0-1575 GCA_038229175.1 Acetobacterales bacterium
ACGTGCCGGTCGGCGAGCTTTTCGAGGACGGCGAGGGTCTTGTCGATCAGGAGGATCGCCAGCCCCTCGCCTTTCAGCCGCTCGATGCAGGCCCAGATCTCGGCGCGGATCAGGGGTGCCAGGCCTTCTGTGGCTTCGTCGAGAATGAGCAGGCGCGGGTTGGTGCATAGCGCGCGCCCGATTGCCAGCATCTGCTGCTCGCCGCCGGAGAGTTGGCGGCCAAGATGGTGGCGGCGCTCGTGCAGGCGTGGGAACAGCGCGTAGACGGACTTTGCATCCCAGGCGCCGGGGCGGGCGGTGGCGATGAGGTTTTCGCCGACGTTCAAGGTGGGAAACACCTGGCGGCCTTCCGGCACCCAGCCGATGCCGAGCTTTGCGATACGATGGACTTGCAGGCCCGCGATATCCGCGCCGGCCACCAGGATTGACCCGGCGCTGTGCGGCAGTTGGCCCATGATCGTGCGAATGGTGGTGGTCTTGCCCATGCCGTTGCGGCCGAGCAAGGCCACGACCTCGCCGGCGGCGACATGGAAGCTGACATCGAACAGGATCTGGGTTTGCCCGTAGCCGCCGGCCACGTGGTTCAGCGTCAGCATCAGAAATCCTCACCGAGATAGGCGGCGCGGACAGCTTTATTCGCGCGTATTTCGGCGGGTCTGCCGTGGGCGATGACACGGCCCAGGGCCAGGACCGTGATATCGTCTGCAAGTTGGAAGACAGCATCCATGTCGTGTTCGACGAGCAGGACGGCGCAATTCTGTCGCAGGCTGGCCAGCAACGTTATGAGACGCGCGGTATCCTCTGGGCCGGCGCCGGCCAAGGGTTCGTCCAGCAGCATCAGCTTTGGCTTTGCAGCCAGCGCCATGGCGAGTTCGAGCTGGCGCTTTTCGCCGTGGCTCAGTCGGGACGCACGCATGCCCTGGCGTGACGCGAGGCCAAGTTGGTCCAGCGTCTGCATCGCTTCCGCGTTGGCAGCCTTGTCGCGCGATGCAGCCCGGATCATGCGAAATGCCGATCCGGCACGGGCCTGCACCGCCAGTGCCACGTTTTCCAGCGCGGTGTATTCGGCGAGCACAGACGTGATCTGGAAGACCCGCGCCATCCCAAGCCGGGCGCGTTGGTGCGGGGCCAGGGCGGTGACATTGCGCCCTGCGAGATGAATGCTGCCGGCATCGGGTTTTAAGGCGCCGAAGATCTGCTGGATCAGCGTGGTCTTGCCGGCGCCGTTGGGGCCGATGACAGCGTGGATGCGGTGGGGCGCTACTTGCAACGAGACGTCGTCGGTGACGACCAATGCGCCAAAGCTCTTGCGCAGGCCTTGGATGTTCAGGACAGGCTCAGCCATCGCGGCTGCCGATGCCTGCGATGCCGCGTCGCAGGAACAGCACCGAGAGGACCAGCAGCGGTCCGAAGATCAGCGGCCAGTGGGGCGTAAGGCGGCCCAGGCCTTCCTCGAACAGCACCACCACGGCAGCTCCCAAAATGGCGCCGTGCAGGGAGCCGGCGCCGCCGAGCAGCACCATCACCATCAACGAGCCGGAGCGGCCCCAGGTGGCGTAGGCGGGGGAGACGAAT
>JBBROR010000562.1:0-1572 GCA_038229175.1 Acetobacterales bacterium
CTTCCCCTTTGCGTCGATCGCGGCGAGCTGGCTACGGCTGTGGATGGTGGCTGCTGCGTCCACCTCGCGCATCTTCTGCCCAAACGCGGAATCCTGCTGTTCCTGCTGGTTCGCCAGTTGGTAGTTTTGGTTGCCGATCTTCGCCGTGCGGTTGGGATCGCCAGGGATTCCGCCCAGGTGAACAGAGGCCGGACCCAAGCCCGGTACCGCGCTCGGCATCTGCCTTTCTTCCGAAAACTGCCCCGCCTGGTCCAGAGGCTTCGCGCCGGTGTTCAGCGCGGCCATCTGGTCGCCCAAGGTCTGCCGCCCTTCGCTGAACTGCTGGTGTTCCTCCTGCCGCTTGTCCCGATTCTTCTGGAGCTGGAGATGCTCCTGCTGCATCTTCTGGTTCTTCATCACGTTCGCCATCGAGAACGCCTGCACCAGACCTTGCAGAACTGGATTTACGCCGTAGTCATCCATCGCTATTCCCCTTCGTCGAAGCCTTGATACGAGTCATATCCGTCGCGGCCGGTTTCACCGCCGCCACCCACTCCGCCGCCGCCCATCATGTGGTTCAGCGCGTAGAGAAAGGTCGCCGTCTGCGCCCCGCCCGCCGCTGCGCCGCCGAGCACGTTGCCCGGTCCCGTTGTTTGCGTCTTGCTGCCAGGAGTCGCGAAGCTGAAGCGCAGCGCATCCTGCAAATTCTTGTTCTGCTGGTCCACTTCTTTACCCGCAAAGTCGGCCTCAATGCCGCCTGCGGTCCCGGCCCGCGCAATCTCGTTCGAGCGCACGCCCGCCGCGAACTTGCCGGATCCGCCGAAGCCCCGCGCCGTCAGCGCGGTTTGCAGCCGGTCGGTGGCACTGGCGTAGTTCTTGTTATTGGCGTCCAGCGCCGCTGTCTTCAGCGGATCGAACTGCGCCGTGGGGTTCGCCAGCCGGTCGCTGAGGATTGCTCCTGTCTGGTTCTGAAGCTGCGTCTGCCCCGGCGTGTACGTCGGCTGCTGCACTTGCGTGCTGGTCTTCTTCCGGCCGAGCAGTCCGCCCACCAGCGACGCCCCGCCCGTTATTGCCGCCCCGATGAGAGCTGTTGGCATAGAAATCTTCCTTTAAGAGTCCGATCGCGATCATGTTCACTGGCTCGCCCCGCTGCATCGTCTGGTTGCGCAGCAGACCTTCCTGCCTTGCGCCGATCGCTTTGGCGAGTGCCAGGATCGCGTGATTGCTTTCAAACACGTAGCTGGCGATCTTCCGCACGCCGCCGTCAAACACCTGTCCGTACACGTCCCGAATTGCGGCCTCGGTCGTAGCCCTGCCCCAAAAGTTTCGCTTGAACAGAACGTGCGTCTGCGCCAGCACCGGAGTAACCCGATCGATCCAGATCAGCCCACCAAGCTCGTCGTCCCGCCACACGCCCCACGTCTCGGCCGAGCGCGATCGCTCGATTTGCCCCGCGACAAAATCCTCTACCGTCAGTGGGGAAAAGTCATCCGACACCCGCCCTAAAAACGGCTGAATCCATTGCCACACCCGCGGCCAGGCGTACTCGGGAAACGGAGATCGGCAAGAGACTGGCACTCTAGGCCAGTCGCC
>JBBROR010000563.1:0-1570 GCA_038229175.1 Acetobacterales bacterium
GAACTATGCAAACGAGGTGTGGTAGCCAAATCCGCCATGCGCAGGCCCCGACGGCACCAGGAATATCTCCATCATGCCGAGCTTCGGGTGTTCGACCCTGTAGATGCCTT
Source organism: Acetobacterales bacterium (assembly GCA_038229175.1). Lineage (GTDB taxonomy): Bacteria > Pseudomonadota > Alphaproteobacteria > Acetobacterales > Acetobacteraceae > CAIQQQ01. The sequence goes on from JBBROR010000563.1 coordinate 111, forward strand.
GCGGCAGGCCATGCTCTTCCGGCGCAACGAATTCGAGCGAGAACCCGCCGCCGGTGCGAACCTTGTCCTCGGGTTTGGAAGACGCATGCCGCTGCACACCGTTGGGCTCGGCCTTGACGAGTTTCAGTGCCACGACACTCTTTTGCGTCCGGGCCTGGGCTGCCTGTGGCAGCGCCATTCCAAAACTCTTCCCCACAAAGGGCGAAAAGTCTTTGACCTTCAGCTTCGCCAGATCGGTCGTCCGCACGGCCTTGGCGGCGGCTACCTTAGGGGCAGCCTTGGATACTGCCTTTGAGGCCGCTTTCGGGGTTGCCTTCCTAGAGGCTACCTTTTTCGAGGTTGCCTTGGAGCCCGCCTTTGCCGCCATCTCGATCTCCTTTGAGTTGCATCTAAAAGATAGCACAGCTCCGATACGCTGTCAGCGAAAATGCCTACGGCCCATCGCCACACAGCCAGAATTGACGGGTATCGTTTCACTTCACCCATCCTGCTGACCGCGCGATGACATCGAGAGGTCTGGAACACCCGGCCCGAAGGCGGTAAGCATCGGGAAAACACCATCAGGGAGATCCGCAATGGACGCGCTTTCACCGAGACGTTCGCCGGATGCAGGCCTGCGCCGCGGCGCAGATCATATTGCGCCTGACGGCGCCGGGCAAAACTTCTACGCCATCGATCGCGGTTTACGCGACCTGCTCGCGCACTATCTATCGACAGATGATTTCCGGCACCTGGAGCCGCATTTCGACCGGCTCGGCACACTCGCCGGCGGCAGGCTCGACGAGCTGGCGCGGCTCGCCGACAAGCATCCGCCGGTGCTGCACCCGCGCGACCGTTTTGGTCGCGACGAGGATTTTATCGACTACCATTCCTCCTACCGCGAGATGGAGCAGATCGCGTTCGGCGATTTTCAGTTTCACGCCATGAGCCATCGCGCCGGCGCGCTCGGCATGAACCGTCCGCTGCCCGCGGTCGCCAAATACGCGCTGCAATATCTGTTCGTGCAGGCCGAGTTCGGCCTGATGTGCCCGATCAGCGTCACCGATACATCCACACACCTGATCCGAAAGTTCGCCAGCCCGGAGCTGCAGGATTACCTGCTGCCAAAAATGCTGTCCGGCGACGTCGCCACGATGTGGAAGGGCACGCAGTTCATGACCGAGCGCGCCGGCGGCTCCGACGTCGGCACCATCGAGACCACGGCGCGTCTTGAAGACGGCGAGTGGCGGCTCCATGGCGACAAGTGGTTCTGCTCGCATGCCGACGCCGATGTGGCGCTGTTGCTGGCGCGTCCCGAAGGCACCCCCGCCGGCACCAAAGGGCTGGCGCTGTTTGCGATGCCGCGCCGGCTGAAGGATGGCCGCCGCAACGCCTATCGTATCGTTCGCCTCAAGGACAAGCTCGGCACCCGCTCGATGGCGAGCGGCGAGATTTTGCTGGAGGGCGCCGTCGCCTATCTC
>JBBROR010000564.1:0-1563 GCA_038229175.1 Acetobacterales bacterium
GCAAGATCCTTGTAGGCCGGGAACCGGGCAGCCTTGATCTGGTAGGCGATCGAGCGGACCTCTCTCTCGGCCATCTCTGCCTTGAGCAACTGGGCGATGATCGGCACCGCCGCCTCAAAGGCGGGCGCCCCTTGCTCGATTAGGTCGCCGACGGCTTGGGCCATGCCGTACATCTTGAGACCACGCAGCATGACGACCACGGCGGCGCTGGCGGGATCATGACGCATGGCGCAGCCCTCCATCGCGAAGACCGTCATATCGCCCGACATCGGCGAGCGGCTCTTGCGCAAGGCGCAGCGCCTGGGGGGCGTCGATCGGGGATGCTGGCGTAGCCTTGCCGTCGGTCAGGCGATGCAGAACGTTGAGGACGTGGGTCTTGGTCGCGACGCCCGCCTCGAGTGCCAGTTCGACCGCGCAAAGCACCGCCTGTTCGTCGTGCTGCAGCACGAGCGCCAGGATCTCGGCCATCTCGCGATCGCCGCCGGCGCGGCGCAGCAGCTGGCTTTGCAACTGTTTGAACGCGACGGGAAGTTGCGTGAACGGCGCGCCGTTGCGCAACGCCCCTGGCTTGCGCTGGATCACCGCCAGATAATGCCGCCAGTCATAGATCGTCCGTCCACCGGTGTTGTGGGATCGATCTATGATCCGGGAATGCTCGCACAGGATCTGCCCCCCCTCGGCCACCACGACGATCCGCTCGGGATAAATCCTGACGCTGACCGGGCGGTTGGCAAACGAGGCGGGCACGCTGTAACGGTTGCGCTCAAAGTGGATGAGGCAGATCGGCGAGACCCGCTTGGTGTGCTCGACGAAGCCATCGAAGGGCCGCCCCAGCGGCATCAGAATGCCGACCTCTGCGGCATGCACATCAGCGACAGTGCCGGGCAAGCTGCCGTGCTGGATCTCGTTCCACTGCGCGATGCATTGTTCCTCGAGCCAGACATTGAGCGCATCGATATCCGGGAAGCTCGGCAGTTGCAGCCATAGGCGGCGCCGCGCATCCTGCACGTTCTTCTCGACCTGTCCCTTCTCCCACCCCGACGCCGGATTACAGAACTCGGGCTCGAACAGATAATGGCTGGCCATCGCTGCAAAGCGGGCGTTGACCTGCCGGACCTTGCCGACACCGATCCGATCAACCGCGGTCTTCATGTTGTCAAAGATCCCGCGCTGGGGAACGCCGCCTAGCACCCGGAACGCCTGGGTCAGCGCGTCGAACAGCATCTCGTGGGTCTGGAGCGGATAGGCCCGCACGATGAAGGCCTTGCTGTGCGACAGCTTCGTGTGCGCGGCCTGCAGCTTGACACGCTCGCCGCCTATAATGGCCCAGTCTTCGCTCCAGTCGAACTGGAAGGCCTCGCCTGGCTGGAAGACCAACGGCACGAAGGTGCCGCGGCCGCTGGTCTGCTGTTCAAGCTGTCGATCAGCCTTCCACGCCCGTACGTATGACGCGACACGGCCGTAAGATCCATCGTAGCCCAAGACGACCAGATCGGCGTGCATCTGCTTGGCCGTGCGCTTCTGCTTGCGCGACTTGCCGGCATTGATCACCAACCAGCCTGA
>JBBROR010000565.1:0-1539 GCA_038229175.1 Acetobacterales bacterium
TCAGGAGATGCCTATGTCAGACGATGTCGTCATCGTCAGCGCCGCCCGCACCCCGGTCGGCAGCTTCAACGGCGCATTCGCCACCACCCCGGCCCACGACCTCGGTGCCATCGCCATCAAGGCGGCGCTGGAGCGGGGCGGCATCGAGCCCGGCCGCGTCTCCGAAGTCATCATGGGTCAGATCCTGACCGCGGCGCAGGGCCAGAATCCCGCCCGCCAGGCCTCGATCGCGGCCGGCATTCCGGTGGAAAGCCCGGCCTGGGGCGTCAACCAGCTCTGTGGTTCGGGCCTGCGCACCGTCGCGCTGGGCTATCAGGCGCTGCTCAACGGCGATTCTGAAATCGTCGTCGCCGGCGGCCAGGAATCCATGAGCATGGCTCCGCACGCCCAGTACCTGCGCGGCGGCATCAAGATGGGCGCCTTCGAAATGGTCGACACCATGATCAAGGACGGCCTCTGGGATGCCTTTAACGGCTACCACATGGGCAACACCGCCGAGAACGTCGCCCGCCAGTACCAGATCACCCGGGCCCAGCAGGACGAATTCGCGGTCCACTCGCAGAACAAGGCCGAGGCGGCGCAGAAGGCCGGCAAGTTCAAGGACGAGATCGTCCCCGTCACCATCAAGTCCCGCAAGGGCGACATCATCGTGGATACCGATGAGTATCCGCGTCACGGCGCCACCGTCGAAGCGATGGCCAAGCTGAAGCCGGCCTTCGAAAAGGACGGCACGGTTACCGCCGGCAGCGCATCCGGCATCAATGACGGCGCCGGCGTGGTGGTGCTGATGACCGCCAAGCAGGCCGCCAAGGAAGGCAAGAAGGTCCTCGGCCGCATCGTCTCCTGGGGCCAGGCCGGCGTCGATCCCAAGATCATGGGCACCGGCCCGATCCCGGCCTCCCGCGCCGCGCTGAAGAAGGCCGGCTGGAACATCGGCGATCTCGACCTGATCGAGGCCAACGAGGCCTTCGCCGCCCAGGCCTGCGCGGTCAACAAGGACCTCGGCTGGGATCCGTCCAAGGTCAACGTCAACGGCGGCGCGATTGCGATCGGTCATCCGGTCGGCGCTTCCGGCGCTCGCGTGCTGATCACGCTGCTGCACGAAATGCAGAAGCGCGACGCCAAGAAGGGCCTCGCCACGCTGTGCATCGGCGGCGGCATGGGCATCGCGATGTGCATTGCACGCGACTGAACTAGAGGCAGAGTGACTGGTCGAATGATGAAAAGATCATCTGTCACCCACGGCCAATACTGTTAAATAAAATGCCCGGTCTCGCGCCGGGCATTTTTCGTTTTAGAAGATGTGGAAGATCGAGTGCAGTCAAAAGACCGGGATAATTCCGGCTTATAAGGGACGGCCAAGGAGGAGGACGATATGGCACGTGTTGCATTGGTAACGGGCGGTACGCGAGGCATTGGCGCGGCGATCAGCAAGGCGCTGAAGGCCGCGGGCTACAAGGTTGCGGCGAGCTATGCCGGCAACGATACCGCCGCCGAGAAGTTCAAGGCCGAGACCGGCATTCCCGTCTACAAATGGGA
>JBBROR010000566.1:0-1533 GCA_038229175.1 Acetobacterales bacterium
CTATTCCACTCGCGGACCTTCTTGCCGAACCCGTCCGGCCCCGCCTCGCGCATCGACAACATGACGTGGGCGTGCGGCTTGGCCAGGCCGTCTGGTCCGATGTCCCAATGCACATTGAGATCGGCGACCATCCCGCGCTCGACAAACTCCTGCTGCACGAAGTCCCGCGCCAGTTCGACGCCCTGCGCCTGGTTCATCTCGCGTGGTATCGAGAACTCGATTTCGCGGGCGAGCTGCGCGTCCTTGCGGACCTCGCCGGCCTCGACCTCGTTCCACAGCGCCTCGCGGTCCTGCCAGCGTTCGGGCGAACCTTCCGGGGCCATGATCTCGGAATGAACGACACCGGTCTTGTCCGTGAAGTTGTGCGACCGCCCCAGCCGCTCGTCGTGCGCCTCGGAGGCCGAACGATAGGCGGCCGACGCCACGGCGCTGGAGCCGTTGGCGCGTGAGATCACCTTAGCGCTGAAATGGTAGATGGCCACGCCGCACCATGGCTCGGAAGCCGCCTCGTTTCAAGCGCACGTCGGCACGACGTATAAGCGCGCACTCATCTCCTTTCGTCGTTCGTGACTGTCCCCATCTTTCCGTTCTAGCCAAGCTGGACACCGGGGAGTCGGCTGCTAGGGTGTCCACGAGGGGGCTACGAGTGGAGAGAGCCCCTTGCGTAAACCCCGAGATATCGACGCTGAGCTGCGGACGCTTCAGGACAAGGCCAAGTCCCTGAAGGCGCGCAAAGTCTTGCAGTTGGGCGAGCTGGTGACCGCGACCGGCGCCGACGCCCTTGATGCTGAGACCCTGGCCGGCCTCCTGCTCGAAGCCGTCGAACAACACAAATCCGAGACGCGGGAGGGTTGGCGCCGGCGAGGGGCCGCCTTCTTTCAACGGCGCGCGCGGTCACCGAAAAGCCCCGGTGGATCTGCTGGCGACGACGCGGGCGCTGCGACGGACGGCGGCGGCCATGGCGCGCGCTGAGGCCGTTCGCGCCCGCTCCGACAACCGTGCCTGGGCCATCGAACGACGCGCTCGCACCCGGCAACTGATCGAGCTGGGCGGCCTCGTTCAAAAGGCCGGCCTGGTCGATCTCACGGACGACGATCGCGCCGCTCTGCTGGGCGCGTTCCTGGAGCTGGCCGATAGGCTCCAGGGCGAGGGTGGCGCCGGGCTCGTCGAGGTCTGGCGTCATCGCGGCCGGCGGGTGTTCGAGTCAGAAGCATGAGGGCAATCCTGCGGCTCGTCGCCCTGCTGATCTACGTCGGCGCCGGCTATCTGATTGGCTCCATGGTCGGCCGCCTGGTGCTGATCCCCGTCGCGGCCGTGGCCCACGTCAGCCATGGCCTCCAGACGGGCTTGAGCGTCGCCGCCGGCCTCCTCGGCATATTCAGCGCCGTGGGCTATTGGCGGGCCAAGTTCGGCGAGTTTCAGATCGGCGGCGGCGTCCACGGCTCGGCGCACTTCGCCAGCGCCGCCCAGGTCAAAAGCTCGCTCGGCGGCGCAGCCGGCCTGATCGTGGGGCGCGAGAACCGCAAGGGTGGC
>JBBROR010000567.1:0-1531 GCA_038229175.1 Acetobacterales bacterium
CAAGGCGCATTGGGCGGCGCCGTTGCGCAAGGATGAGGTGGCGTTGCAGCATCAGATCCAGGATGCGCTGGACTGCATGAAGACGGATGGCAGCCTGGCGAAGTTGTCGGAAAAATGGTTCGGCGTGGTACCGGCCGCCGAAGATCTGGAGCGGGTGGTGACGCCGGGTTATGGCGTGCCGGGCATGCCTGGCTATGATCCGACCCCGCATGCGCTGTCGTGTAAGTCTTAGCCGCGGGTTGTGGCGACCCTCCTGGCGCCTTTGATCGATGCGCGTGGCATTCACAAGCATTTTGGCCCGCTTCATGTTTTGAGGGGGGTCGATCTGGTGGTGGCGCCGCGGGAGCTGGTGGTGGTGATCGGGCCTTCCGGCTCGGGCAAGTCCACCTTGCTGCGGTGCCTGAACCGGTTGGAGACGCCGGATTCGGGATCGGTGATGGTGGATGGGATCGATTTGATGGATCCGCGGGTAGATCTCAATCTGGCGCGGCAGCGGATTGGGATGGTGTTTCAGTCATTCAATCTTTACCCAAACATGTCAGCATTGGGGAACGTGACGTTGGCTTTGCGCCATGTGGCGGGGAAGTCGGCGGGGGAGGCGGATGTGCTGGGGATGGCGGCTTTGGCGCGGGTGGGCTTGGCGGATCGGGCCGGGCATAAGCCGTATCAGCTGTCGGGCGGGCAGCAGCAGCGGGTGGCGATTGCGCGCGCGGTGGCCTTGGAGCCGCGGGCGATGTTGTTCGACGAGCCGACGTCGTCCTTGGACCCGGAGCTGGTGGGCAGCGTGCTCGCTGTGATGCGGGAATTGCGCGAGGATGGCATGACGATGGTTGTGGTTTCGCACGAGATGGGGTTTGCACGCGCGGCGGCGGATCGGGTGGTGTTCATGGATGAGGGCGCGATTGTGGAGCAAGGGCCGCCGGCTGTGATCTTTGGAGATGCGACGCAAAGCCGCACGCGAGCGTTTGTGGGGCAGATCCGTCATTGAATTTTTCTGGGTCGTGGGATCGGTTTGCCGGCGCGTTTCTGAACGGCCGGGTGCTGGCAAAGTATTGGCCTGATATTCTGGCCGGGCTGGGCGTGACGATCGAGCTGGCGATTTTGATCGTGATCACGGGCGTGGCCGCGGGGCTGGCGCTGGCGCTGCTGCGCTGCGTGGGGTGGCGGGTGCTGAACTGGGTGATTGTGCAGGTTGTCGATCTGTTCCGGGCGCTGCCGCCGCTGGTTATTTTGGTGCTGATCTATTTCGGGCTGCCGCGGGCACCTTCGGGGTTTGTGGCAACGTGGATCAGCCTGGCCGTGGTCCTGGCGGCGTTTGCGGAGGAGATATTCTGGGCGGGCATCATCTCGGTGCCGAAGGGGCAATGGGAGGCGGCGCGGTCGACCGGGATGCGGTTCGGGCAGACGTTGCGGCTTGTCGTGCTGCCTCAGGCTCTGAGGGTGACGATACCGCCGCTGACCAATCGGACGATCGCCATCACCAAGGGCACGGCGTTGGGCTCGGTTGTGGCTGTGAACGAGGTGCTGGGGG
>JBBROR010000568.1:0-1524 GCA_038229175.1 Acetobacterales bacterium
CCGTTCAAGGATGGGGTCGGCGGCGCGCTCCCAAAACGTGAGCGTGCTGCCCGCGGCACGCTTGCCCCCGATGTCGATGGCGGCGTGGAACAGCCGCTGCCGCCAAGGCTTTTCGCGGGCAGCCTGGGTGAGGATGCGGGCGCGGATCACCTCCAGGATGCGTGGCACCATTGCCATCAAGGTGGGACGTTGGCTCAGCATGTCAGCGGACAGGTGCTCGACACCGCGGGAGAATACGATCTCGGTGCCGATCAGCGGCAGGAAGAACTGGCCCAGCGTGTGTTCGAACGAGTGCGACATCGGCAGGAACGACAGGTAGGTCTCGCGGTTGAGCCCCAGCAAGCCCGCCAGCTCGATGGTGCTGCGGCAGTTCGCCAGCAGGGCGCGGTGCGACAGCATGACGCCGCGCGGGCTGCCCGATGTGCCCGAGGTGTAGAGGATCACAGCAAGGGCGCCGGGCGGAATGGTGGCAGCCTCAGCCGCGATGTCGGCAAAATCCGGCGGGTTGCGCAATGTCTCGGCCCAGTCGATGGCTGAAACGCTGCCGGGCGCCATGCAGATGAGGATACCGGGGGCGCCGGCTTCGGCCAGGCGCTGGGCCAGGGCTGGCGTGGAGGCGATGGCGGCCACGGCGCCGCAGTCGGCGATGATATGGGCGTGGTCGGCGACGGAATTGGTGACATAGGCGGGAACCGCGACGGCGCGGATGGCCTGCAGCGCCACTTCGGCGATGGTAAAATCAGGGCGGTTCTCGCTGACCAGCACCACGCGGTCGCCGGCGGAAATGCCGGCTTCGCGCAGGGCGCGGGCAGCGGCCGCCACCTTGGCGCCAAATTGGCCCCAGGTGATGGCCTGCCATGCACCGTCTTGAAAATGGCGCAGCATCGGGCGGTTGGACCAGGACCGCGCGAGCGACAGCATCATCGACGCGGTGTTCGGCCAATCCGGCATGCTTTGGATCGTCACTCGGCCGCACCCCTTTTGGTTCGCGTGTCGACAGCTTACATGAGAAGGGTCGTATTCCTTGCCGGGGTTTCATTTCGTATGGCTGATGGTCAAACCGCCGCACTGCCCTCGTGGGACCTGCGCGATCTCTACCCCGCCCCTGACAGCCCCGAACTGACCGCCGACCTGTCCCGGGCTGAAAAGCTGGCGTGTGCGTTCGAAACATCGCAATCCGGCAGGCTGGCGCAGGCCAACGGCAAGGCGCTCGCCCAGGCAATCCGTGAGTATGAGCGGATCGAGGAGATCCTGGGGCGGGTGATGTCATACGCCCATCTGCTGTTCAGCCGCGATTCGACGGACCCCATTGTTGGCCAGTTCATGCAGGCGATGACCGAGCGGGTGACGGCGATCAGCGCCCATCTGATTTTCTTCACTCTGGAGCTGAACCGGCTGGACGACGCACTTCTGGAATCCCGGATGAGCGATCCGGAGCTGGCACGACTTCGGCCCTGGCTGCGGGATCTGCGCGTGTTCCGCCCGCACCAGCTCGACGACACGTTGGAGAAGCTGCTGCACGAG
>JBBROR010000569.1:0-1512 GCA_038229175.1 Acetobacterales bacterium
GCACGTGACCGTTGGTGGCAGCGTTGCACGCAGCAATGCCGCCGTCTCGTCCATGAGATCAGCCATTGTGGCCTCCGGACGATACCATTCCAGCAAGGTGAACTCATGCGCGTGGTGGTCGCTGCCTTCCTGGTTGCGCCACACCCGGGCGAGCTGAAAAATCCGGCCGGCGCCCTCGGCCAGCAGCCGCTTCATGGCGAATTCCGGGCTGGTGTGCAGCCATAACGCCTCCCGCTCGCCGGTCGGCGCCACGCGCTCGGTGCGAAAGGTCTGCAGATGCACCTCCTCGCCCGGCGTTGGCACGGCGTAAGGCGTCTCCACCTCGGTGTAGCCCCGCGCATCGAAGAACGCCCGCACCCCGGCGCCCAGCCGGGCGCGGCGACGCAACGTTGAAAATCGGTCGGTCACGGCAGCCGGACGAAGTGGCCCTCAGCGACCACGATGGCGCCGCCGCCCACGGATACCGTAACCACCACGCCGTCCTTGCGGATAATATGCGCCTCAAGCCGGCTGGCGCGACCCATCTCCACGCCCTGGTCGATCACCAGATGGGTCGCGTCGGTGTCGATGCTGCCGGCAAGTGCTGCGGCGGCGGCACCTGTGGCGGGGTCCTCGGTGATGCCGAATGTGGGCGCGTACATGCGCGCATGGATGAAAATGGTGTCGCCATCGTGCCGTGTGGCCGCAAAGATGTAGACCGAGCGACCGCCCCACATGTCCTGCGTCACGGCGGCCCAGCGATCGGCGTGCAGCACGCTGCCAGCCACCGCCGCACGGTCCTTCACCGGCACGAACACAAACGGCAATCCGTAGCCGGCCTGCCAAGGATCGCCAGCCAGCTGGGTCCGCTTCAGGCCGAGCGCATCGGCCAGCGCCACGGGGGCCACCGCGTGCGGACGCGTCTCGGCCGGCCCCTGCATGAACAAGGTGGCGCCGCCCTCGCGCAGCACCACGCGAACCGGCCCGATATTCTCCTCCAGCGTGATCTCCGAAAGCCCCTCCGTGCGCCCGAGATGGGCGAGCACAACCGCGGTGCCGATGGTGGGGTGGCCTGCAAACGGCAATTCGGCCATCGGCGTGAAGATTCGCACACGGAAATGCCCCGGTGCCGAACCGGGCGACACGAAGGTCGATTCCGCAAAATTCATCTCTCGGGCGAGCACCTGCATCTGTCGCGTGTCCAACGCGCCCGCATCGGGGAACACGGCCAACTGGTTGCCGCCGAAGGCCAATTCAGTAAACACGTCGGCAATGACATAGCGCATGGCAGGGCTCCGATTGCCTGAGATAGGTCGCGGAGCTACATGCCCCCGATGAAGATTGACACCATAACGCTACGAGATGCCGACGCGCTGGTAAGCCACGGCCTCGTCATGCCTGACAAGCGCGACGCGGTGGCGGCGGTGGAGGCACGCTACGCAGTGGCGATCCCGCCGGCATTGCAGGCGCTGATCACCCGGCCGGACGATCCGATCGGGCTGCAGTTCATCCCAGACCCCGCGGAATTGCTCA
>JBBROR010000570.1:0-1511 GCA_038229175.1 Acetobacterales bacterium
CGTGGCCGCCGTGGTGGACCGGGTTCTGGCGATGTATCTCGGCGAGCGCATCGCCGAGGGCAGCGCCGAGCAGGTGATGCGCGACGAGAAGGTGCGCCAAGTCTATCTCGGCGGCGGCATCCAGGCGGCCTCCCGCCCCGCACCGCCCAGCGGCGGGCGCAAGACGCTTCTGGATGTCGAGAATGTCAGCGTGTTCTACGGCAAGGCCCAGGCGCTGGACGGCGTGTCGTTGTCGGTCGGCGCCGGCGAATGTGTGTCGGTCGTGGGCCTCAACGGCGCTGGCAAAACCACGTTGTTCAACGCCATTTCCGGCCTGGTGCCCGCCGCCGGGACGGTCAAATTCGACGGCCATGACCTGCGGGATCGCACACCCGCACAGATCGCCCGCGCCGGCATCGTGCAATGCCCGGAAAGCCGTGAGCTGTTCGGTGACATGTCGGTGCGCGAAAACCTCGACCTCGGCGGCCAGCATCTGGCACGCGCCGCGTCCGCCCGGCAGCTGGAATGGCTGCTGGAGCTGTTTCCGATCCTGAAATCACGCCACGGCCAGGCTGCGCGAACCCTGTCCGGCGGCGAGCAGCAGATGCTTGCCATCGCCCGCGCGCTGATGATGCAGCCGCGCCTGCTGATCCTGGACGAGCCCACGCTCGGCCTGGCCCCGGTCATTTTGGAGCAACTATCCAAAGCGCTCGAAACATTGCGGCAGACCACGGATATCACCGTGCTGCTGGGCGAACAGAACGTCACCTTCGCCCTGCCGCATGCCGACCGCGTGTACGTGCTGGAGCATGCGCGCTTCATCTGGGAGGGCACGCCCGAACGCTTCGCCGTCGAGGCCGGAGCCCAGTTCCTGTAGAAAACGCTTGCGTCTGCGCGACGGCGCCCCCCGCCTTCATTTCACGTCGGAATCCGCGCTGCACAGGCGGATCATGACACCGCTACATTAACAATCATGATGCCGTCGACCAGAATCCATAATGTGCGCTTCTCGCCTCCATCCGCTAACTTGATTCAAATCAAACCCCAGGGGGACACACCATGAATCTCGGCTTCTTCACCATGCCGATCCACCCGCTGGACAAAGACTGGCGCCAGTGTCTCCGCGAAGACCGCGAAGCCTTCATCCTCGCCGACGAACTCGGCTTCACCGAGGCCTATTGCGGCGAGCACGCCACCGACAAAGCCGAAAACATCACCTCCTGCGCGCTGTTCCTCGCCACTCTCGTCGGCCACATCAAGCAGATGCGCCTCGGCACTGGCACCGTGAACATGCCCAACTCCCACCCCGCCCGCATCGCCGCCGAAATCGCCATGCTCGACCATCTGCTGGACGGCCGCTTCAATTTCGGCATTTCCCCCGGCGGCCTTCCCTCCGACGCCGAGGCGTTCGGCACCTTCGACCAGAACCGCCTTGAAATGTTCGTCGAATGTATCGACCAGGTGCTCGAAATCTGGCGCTCCGAGCCGCCTTACAACATTGTCGGCAAATACTGGAAGATCACCACCGAACG
>JBBROR010000571.1:0-1511 GCA_038229175.1 Acetobacterales bacterium
CCCGCTTCTTTCACCAATATGGCGGATAGTTCCGTAGACTGAACGTGGATGGATTTGTTTCGGCGAGGCCTGCCATTAGGGCATTGTGCGCGAACCGCCCCCTTACCCCCAGCGGTTTTCGCGGGAGTTTTCGGCGTCAGGTTGCGTGGGATCAGGCGGTGCTGGGCAGGCAGATGAGCCGGCGTGCGATCATGCGGAAGAGTTCTTGCGTGGGGCAGCCGCTGGCCAGGTGGAGCACGATGCGTCTGGCGGATCGCTTGATCAGCCCTCCCACCTTCAGCAGTTTCAGGCGGAGGGTGGTGACCTGTGCCTCGGCAAGCTCGGTGCCGGCCAACGCCGTCTGGCGGAGAGACTGCATCAGCACATAGGCCGCGGCGCTGAGCATCACGCGGAACTGGTTGGCGACGAAGTGATGGCAACTGGTTCGGTCGGCGAACAATCCCAATTGCTGTTCCTTGATGCGATTCTCGGCGTCGCCGCGTTTGCAATAGAACTGCTCGTAAAGCAACTGTCCCTGTTCCTGAAGATTGGTGGCGATGAACCGGTGATTCTCCTTGGGTTTGCCGTGACCTTCACCCCCGAGATACTCGGCCTTGGCGATCACGCGGCGCTGCTTGTCCCAGGTGTCGGCGGCATAAATAAACTCGGTGAAGACGCGCTGGGGCTTGCCGTCGCCTGCCTGCCGGAACAACTCCGCCGCCTGGTCCATCGCCTCTTTGGCCAGCGGCTCCAACCGCTTGTTTTTCGCCAGGCCGACGACATATCCCACATCGTGGCGATCGCACCAGCGCAGCATCTTCCACCGGCAGAATCCCGAATCGGCGCGGAAGATGATCTTCACGCCTGGCCATGCCGCCCGGAACCGTTTGACCAGCAGTCCCAGGATCGCCCAGGCATGGGTGGCGGCGTCGATGTTGGCCGGCCGCAGGTACGACACCAGAAGATGATGTCCGCAGAAAACATACAGCGGCAGGAAGCAATACTGATCGTAGTAACCGTGGAAAAAGCGGTTGACCTGATGGCCGTGAACCGCGTCATCCGTGGCGTCGAAGTCCAGCACCAATTCCTTGGGCGGTGCGGCGTGCGATGCGATGAACACCTCGACAAGCACTTTGGCGATGTCGGCCAGGGCGTCGCGCGACACGCGATTCTCCAGCCGGCACAGCGTCGGCGGCGAGGCCAGCGGCTGATCGGGATCAATGCCCCGCTGGGTGATCAACTGCATCAGCGGATCCTCGCGCAGGCTCTGATGATCGTTGCCATCTTCATACCCCATGGCGATGGCGAAGATCCGCTGACGCAGCATCGTGGATTGCCGGTGGGTGATTAGCGCTTGATTGCGTGGGTCGGGAATGACCGCATCAAGACGATCGATCAGGCCAATCCGCCGATCCACTTCACGAAGCAAAAGGGCCCCCGCATCGGAGGTGATGCTTCCGCCATCAAAATCCGCCTGAACCATTCTGCGGCCAAGACTGGAAAACTCGATGGGTTGTGAGTTACACTCTGTC